>JBBSEL010000277.1:0-5763 GCA_038239755.1 Chloroflexia bacterium
ACTTGCGGGCGGTCATCGACCGCCCGCCGCCGGAAGATCCGCCCGCTGTGGCATCCACCCCGCCGGTAGCGGTAGATGGTCCCGTCCCACCCCCTGCTCCATTGCGTCTCGTCGCCCCGTCCGCCCCGGCCCGCCCGGGAGCGCGTGCGGGGGTGCGCCGGGTGCTGCACGCCGGGATGGCGCTGATCCTGACCCTGGCGGGGGGGGTAGGGGCCAGTTGGCTGGGCGGTACCCTCTATTATCTGCTCTCGGTGACTTCGGTCGCCGGGATTATTGGGTTGTTGATCTTCTGGTGGCGTCTTTTCGGGCGACCTGCCGCCCACGCGGGGCCGGGATCTGCCGCCGGGGCGTCGCAACGGCTGCGGGCGGTCAGCCGGTCCACGGCGCGCCCCCTGGCCGACCCGTTCGCCCTGCCCCTGTCGCCCCCGGACCCGGACGGTGCGCCCGGTCGGCTGGTGCCGAGCAAGCCCCTGCTGGCGCTGCCCCAGGACCAGACGCTCCAGGTGGGCTGTCTGGATATCGTCAGCCTGCGCGACCCTACCGGGCGGATCGTGGCCCAGGTGGTGTTGCTCTGCCCGGCGCATTTGCTGGCCCAGCCCGGCGCGCAGCCCGAAGGGTTGATCGTGTTGCTGCATGATCTAATAGAGGACCGGCGCAGTGCAGCGGCGTGGCTGGTCCCCGGTCGGTCGGCTGCTCTGCGGGCACAGACGGTAGCGGCGCTGGCCGCCTACGACGAATCCGCCGCGCCCCTGCGGCTGGCGGCGACCGGTGGCGGGCCGCTGGAACTGGCGGCGGGGCAGGCGCGGGTCGTGTTGAACGTGGAACGTTGCCGCCTGCTGGAGCGGTTCCGCCCGCGCCACCTGGCGGCGTTCCAGGTGCGGGTGGTCGCGGCGCAGGCCCGGTTCTAACGTGGCCCCCGCCCCCAGTACGCTTGCCCCTGCCGCGACGATGGAGGTGCTGCTCGGCCCGCCGGATCCGGGCGGCACCGTCGTGCAGGCGGTGCTTGGCCCCGGCGAGCGGGTTGCTGCCCAGGCAGTGATCGACCTGGGCGACCCGGTGCTGCTGGGGTTGCTGGCCCGCATCCGGGCGCGCACGGCCACCCTGGACGAAGCACAACGCCTGGGTAGCTGGCTGTTCGAGCGGGTTTTCACCGGGGCGGTGGGGGCGGCCTACCGCGAGGCGCGGGGGCGGGCACGCGCCGGGGGCGAGCCGTTGCGCCTGTTATTGACCCCGGCGGCGGGTGGGCTGGCCGAGCTACCGTGGGAGTTCCTCTACGATCCTGCCCTGGGCCATCACCTGGTGCTGACCCCCGATGTGCGGCTGGCCCGTAACCTGGCCTCGCTGCGCCCGGTCAACCCGCCCCTGGCCGCGCTGCCCTTGCGGGTGCTGCTGGCCTCGGCGGCTCCCCAGCGCCTGGGCACCCTGCGGCTCGACGTGCTGGACGTGGATGCCGAACTGGCTCTGATCCACACCAGTCTCGCCCGGCTGGTGGAAGACGGGCTGCTGACGATCCATACCGTGCGCCTGCGCTCGCCCGATGATCTGCTGGTGACCGCGCGTGCCCACCAGCCGCACATCTTTCATTATATTGGGCACAGCGGAGTCTGGAACGGCGCGCCCGTGCTGGTTGCCGGGGAGGGGACGGGCGGCGCGGCGATCAGCGCGGGCCAGCTCGCGGCGGCGCTGGGCGCGATCCCCTCGCTGCAACTGGTCGTGCTGAACAGTTGTTGGAGCGGCCAACTGGGGGTGCAGGCCGGGCTGGTGGGCCTGGCTCCGGCCCTGGCCGATGCGGGGGTGCCTGCGGTCGTCGGCTGGCAAACGGGGATCACCGACCACAGCGCGCCCTGGCTGGCGGCGCGGCTCTACGAAGAACTGGCACGGGCCGCGCCGGTGGATGACGCGATGGGGGCGGCGCGGCTGGCCCTGTTCGTGAACGAGCGGGTGGAGCGGCTGGCCTGGGGGCTGGTGGTCCTCTATCTGCGGCGGCAGACCACGCGGCTGGTCGTTCCCCCGGTGCGGACCTGGCGGGTGCTGGTCATTGATGATGAACAAGAGCGGGCCGATCTGCTGCGTTCGCGCCTGGGGGTGCGCGGGATCGAGGTGACCTGGGCTACCGGGGGCGCAGCAGGGCTGCGGATCGCCCCCCAAGTGCACCCCGATGTGATAATATTAGATTTGAAGATGCCCGGCATGGATGGCTTTGAGGTGCTGCGCCACCTGCGCGCCCATCCGCTGCTGGCCGAGATCCCAGTGGTCGTGCTGAGTTCGCTGGGTTTTGATTATGACACCGCGTTGACCGCCTACATGGGTGGCGCGCGCTACGTGATCCCGTATAATGGGCGCATTGACCAATTGGAACAGGTACTTCATCGCAATCTGGGCGTACCGCTGCGGTGAGGCGGGTGAAATAAGTTACATATCCCTGGGGATGACCCCGGCACACCGACCGTGCCAGGGCCGCTGGTGGGGGGGATGGGCTGATATCCTCCTCCCGGCGGGTTGTCCCCAGAGTGTGACGTGCGGACTGGGAAGTTGGCTTACCGAGGGACTTAACAATGGAGCGCCCAATACATATTCTGTTTGCGGCCCCACGGGACCGTTACGGCGATCTCTTGCAGCGGTTGCAAAGCCGCTATGCGGTTCACCAGGCGCGGGACGATGCAGCAGCGGTCGAGTTTGCCGACCAGGCGCGGGCGGCGGGGCGGCCCTATGACCTGGCGCTGCTGGCCTACGACCCGCCCATGCGGGAGATGGCGACCGTCGTCGAGCAACTGCGGGTCATCGCGCCGACCACGCCGCTGATCACTCTCACCCCCCCTCATATCCGCGTTCCGGCGGGACCACAGAGCGAGGGGAGCCGTCATCTGGTGGAGCCGGTGGACCCGGCGACGGCGCTGGGGCTGGTGGAAGATGTGCTGGAGGAGCGGGCGGCGCATGTGGCGCGGCTGCGCTCAGCGGTGGTCGCCCCGCTGGCCGGGCTGAGCGACGAGGTCTTGCGCCAGCCCGATCTGATCAGCGCGCTGCGGGCGCTCTATCAACAACTGGCCGGGCTGGTCCGCGCCGACTATTTCTATGTGGCCCTCTATGACCGGCGGCGCACGCGAGTGCTGGTGCCGCTGACCTGGGACCGGGGATCCTACCGGTCGGGGGCACCGCGCCGCCACCAGACCCAGGCTGGGCTGTCGGATTGGGTGATGACCCACGACACGCCGCTGGTCAGTGGCAACCTGCCCACCGATGCGGCGCGGCGTGGTTGGCCGACCACCGAGCCGGGCACGCCAGAGGTGCCGACCTCGGTGATGGTCTTGCCGCTGCGCCTGGGCGGCGTGGTCATCGGCGTGCTGGGCGCGTTCCAATCGCGGCCCGGTGCCTTCACCCAGGAAGATTATCAGGTGGTCAGCTTCGTGGCCGACTTCATGGCCGGGGTGGTCGGGCACTGGTGGGGGCAGCGGCAGTGGGAACACGAGCATCAGGTGCTTCAGGCGCTGGACCGCCACTTGGGCACGGCAGCCGACCGCACCCAGGTGCTGACCCAGACCGCCGAGGCCGCGCTGCAACTGACCGGCATGGCCGCGGCCACGCTGATCGGCTTCGACCCGGCGGGCACCCTGACCGACCAGGTGGTGATGCCCGCCGACACTGCCTTCGCCGCGTTCACCCCCGCGCTGGCCCAACTCGCCCATCATCTGAGCCAGGCCGGGCAGGGCGGGATGGTCGATTACACCACCACCACCCGCACCCTGACCGAACTGGGGCAGCGCGGCGTGGGGCGAGTGGTCTCCTATGCCTTGAGCAACGATGGCCGGGCCGATGCGCTGCTCTGGTTGTTGCACGGGGCCGAGCGCCCGTTCGATAACCAGGATCAGGCGGCGCTGGCGGCGGTGGCCCGCCACGGGCGGGTGGCCCTGGCCGAGCAGACCCGCGAGGCGGGGCGGAGCCGCGAGCAGCAGGTGTTTGCCCGGCTGGCCTGGCGTGCCTCGGTCGAGAGCAGCCCCGCGCTCCTGTTGAGCACGGCGTTCACTGAAATCGGCAAGTTGGTGCCCTGGCAGGCGGTGGCGGTGTGGCAGGCCGATCCGGCGCTGGGGATGCTGCGGCCCTTGCGGATCGAAGGGCCGCTGGCGATCCTGCCCTCCGCCCCGTTGCCCCTCCACGGGTCGCCGCTGGACGTGGCGCTGGAGCAGGGTGGAGTTCAACGGCTGCAACCCGCGCCCCTCGCCACCCCCCAGGGGCGCGCCGTTGGCCCGGCGTTGGCCGTCTCGTTGCAGCGGAGCCAGACGCAGGCGGTTGGTGTGCTGGTCCTCGAACGGGCACCCGGTGCCCCCGAATTCTCGTTTCAGGAAGAGGCCCACCTGCTCAACCTGGCCCAACTGCTGGTGGCCGGGCTGGAGCGGCTGCGCTGGCAACGGCTGGGCGTGTTGCACAAGGCGCTGGCTGATGCGCTGGAACACCCCGTCCCGGCGGTCTGGTCCCAGGTAGTGGGCGTGGTCGCCGTCCACCTGGGCAGCGATGCCACCGCCGCGCTGGTGCTAGACGGCCCCGACCTGCGCCCCCTGGCCGTGTTCGCCCCGCCCGACGAAGAGACGGTGGCCCCCTGGACGGTGGCCGCGCCCCTGGTGCGGGCGGCGATGGCCCCCGGCGTGACCACTCAGGTCTACAGCGGCCCCGACATCGCTCCGCTGGGCAGCCTGGTTGTCACCCCGCTGGTGGTGGGGACGACCGTCCTCGGCGCGTTTGTGGCCTGGAGTGCGCGGGTGGGGGCCTTCGGTGCCCCGGCGTTGGAACTGTTGACCCAGGCCGCCGATCGGGTCGGTCCGCTGGTGCTGATGGCGCAGGCCGGGGCGGACGACACGGCGCAACGCCGGGCGCTGACCCTGATCCAGACCTTGCACCGCGATGCCCAGACCGCGCCCGACGTGAGCGCGCTCTTGCGCCTGGTGCTGATGCACGCCCTCGCCAGCACCCCGGCGACCTACGGCGCGCTGTTCCTGCGCGAAGCAGGCGACGTAATCAAGCAGCGGGCCGAGTATCCCGCCCAACCGGGGCAGGTGGCCCCCCGCGAGATCCAGGCGCTGGTCACGCAGGTTATCCGCAGCGGGCAGCCCGCCCAGCAAAGCACCGCTGACCACACCACACTGGCCTGCGTCCCCTTGCGCGAGGGCCGGGCCAGCATCGGGGCGCTGCTGGCGATCAGCCCCCGCGCCGAGGGCTTCACCGCTGCCGACCTCGATCTGCTCACCCAGGTTGCCGCCCTGGCCGCCGACTTCATCAGCAGCCGCCAGAGCCTGGAGGCCGGGCAGGCGTTGCGCAGCGTGGCCGGGCTGCCGGTGCCGACCTCGCGGGTGCTGGAGCGGCTGCCCGCGCTGATCTGCCAGGCACTGAACGTGCCGGTGTGCCTGGTCCATGCCCTGGACCGCCGCCGCAACCGCTACGGATTGGCCGGAAGTGCCGGGCTGACCCGGCCTGATGGCACGCTCCCACCCGATACCCTGGCCCTGGCCGCCGACGATCCCGCCGTCGGGCAGTTCTTCGCGGCGGCGGGGCACCTGATCGGGGGTGATGCGCCGGGCGCTGCGCTCTGGGCACGCCCCGAGTTGCGGGCGGCGGGCTTGCACCTGGGCACCGCGATGCCGTTCTTGCTCGATGGCCGCCCGTTTGGCATCCTCTCGATCCACACCTTCGACGGGCGACCCCTCGATGCGGGGGTGCCCCGGATGTTGGCCGCGCTGGCCGGGGAACTGGGGGGCACCCTGGACGGCTTGCAGC
>JBBSEL010000278.1:0-5758 GCA_038239755.1 Chloroflexia bacterium
GGATACGCCCTTGCCCGATCTCCCCAACGGGGAGGAACCGCCCTTCCGCCGCGTCCCGGCGCTGCGCGTGGGTACGAAAGTGGTCCAGGCATGGCAGGAAGCGGTCGAACGCGAGGTGGTGGTCACCGGGCTGCGGCTGGCGGATCTAGGGATGACCCCGCAGCGGTGGCCGTTCGCCTTCCCCGCCACCCGCGGGCTGGAACCCCTGCGCGACCCTGATGGGCTGGTGGTGGGGGTGCTGGAGCGGCAACAGCAAGCGATCAGCGGCTCGGTGGAAGTGGCCGTCGCCCCGGTGGAGCCGGGATTGTTCAAGCTAACCATCCGCATCCTGAACGAGACGGTGCTGGACCCGGCCAGCATGGGGCGACGCGACGATATGGTGTTGTGGGCGTTTACGTCCACCCACACCCTGCTGGGGGTCGAGGCGGGCGCGTTCGTCTCGCTGCTCGATCCCCCCGATGCCTGGGCCGCCGCCGCTGCCGCCTGCCAGAACGTGGGCACCTGGCCGGCGCTGGTGGGCGAGGAGGGAACGCGGGACATGATGCTCTCCTCGCCGATCATCCTGTACGACTATCCGCAGATCGCCCCGGAAAGCCCCGGCGACCTGTTCGACGGCACCGAGATCGACGAGATCCTGACCCTGCGCATCCTGACGCTGACCGACGAGGAAAAGCAGGAAGTGCGCGAAACCGACGAACGCGCCGGGGCGTTACTCGACCGGACCGAGACGCTGCCGCCGGAACTGATGATGCGGATGCACGGGGTGATGCGGAACCTGCGCCCGCTGGAGGAGGAATCGTGACCGACTGGGGAGAACTGGCCGAGAACACGCGCCTGGAGTTGATCAACGTCGGCGGGGTCGTCTACCGCTGCGGCGACCGGGTGCGGCTGCGACCCCAGGGCGGGGCCGATGCGTTCGACCTCTTGCTGGCCGGGCACATCGCCACCATCGAGTCGATTGAGCAAGACTACGAAAACCGGATCTACCTGGCCGTGACCGTGGACGCCGATCCGGGCCGGGATCTGGGGATGCAACGACGGCCCGGCCACCGCTTTTTCTATTCGCCGGAAGAAGTGGAGCCGGTAGACGCGCAGGATGTGCCGCCCGTATGACCGATCCGAGCATCCTGGTTGCCGGGATCGGCAACATCTTTCTGGGCGACGATGCGTTCGGGGTCGAGGTGGCGCAACGGCTGGCCCGGCAACCGTGGCCCGACGGCGTGCGGGTGGTCGATTTTGGCATTCGCGGGTTCGACCTGGCCTACGCCATTCTGGATGGCTACGACGTGACGATCATGATCGATGCGATCCAGCGCGGCGGCAGCCCCGGCACGCTCTACGTGATCGAGGCGGACCTGAACGATACGAGCGGGGCCGGAGGCGGGATGGAGACGCACAACATCCACCCGATGCGCGTCCTCGACATGGTCCGCGCTTATGGCGGCGACCCTCACCGGGTGCTGGTGGTCGGATGCGAACCGGCCACCTTCGGGCCAGAGGACGAGGGGCAGATGGGGTTGAGCGCCCCGATCACGGCGGTGCTGGACGAAGCGATCACGCTGGTCGAGCGCCTGGTCCAGCAGATTCGGACCGAGGCGGCGGGAGCGGGCGGCACATGCACGAATTAGGGGTGATGAGCTACCTGCTGAAGAGCGTGCTCGCCCAGGCCGAGCAAGCCGGAGCCACCCAGGTGCTGGCGATCAACCTGGTGATCGGTGAACGCTCCAGCGTCTTCGACGATTCGCTGCTGTTTTATTTTGACATGCTCACGCCCGATACCCTGGCCGCCGGAGCGCAACTGCATGTACGCCGCACCGCGATGTCGTTCCATTGTGCGCCGTGCGACCGTGACTATCATCCGGTAGGCGATACGTTTAGTTGCCCGAACTGCGGCGTCGTGGGCCAGGTCACCGATGATGGCACCGAACTATTAATCGAGAGTATTGAGATCGAGACATGACACTGCAAACGCTGAAAATCGGTCAGAGCTTGCTGGCCGGGAACGATGTGGTGGCCGTCCAGAACCGGGAGCGCTTCGGCGCTGCCGGGGTGCTGGCGGTCAACGTGATCGCCTCGCCGGGCGCGGGCAAAACCAGCCTGATCATCAAGACGATGGACGCGCTGCGGGGCCGCATGGCCATTGGCGTGATTGAGGGCGACATCGCGGGCCGCATTGACGCGGACAAGGTGCTGGCCGCCGGGGCCGCCGCCGCGATCCAGATCAACACCGGCGGCAACTGCCACCTGGAAGCGCACATGATCGGTCAGGCACTCGATGCGCTGGACCTGAGCGGGGTCGATTTGCTCTTCATCGAAAACGTCGGCAATCTGGTCTGCCCCACCCACTGGGCGCTGGGCGAACAGATCAAGCTCTGCATCCTGAGCACCGCCGAGGGTCATGACAAACCGATCAAGTACCCGGAGATCTTCGCGGCCAGCGATGTCATCGTACTCAACAAGATCGACCTGATCGACCTGGTGGATTTCGAGCGCGACCGCTTCTACGAGTCGGTGCGCGCCTTGAACCGCACCGCCCCGATCTTCGAGGTTTCCTGCCGCACCGGGACGGGGATCGCCGCCTGGGCCGACTGGCTCGCGGCCTGGCCGCCCACGCCGGGCGCACCGATGATGGATACTGTTACCAGTCTACAAGGGAGGTCATCCTGATGAAAGTGATTTCTGTTCTCGCGGTGGTGGGCCTGCTGTCGTTAGCGGCGAGCATTGGGGTCGCGATGCTGCCGGATATCACCCGCTACCTGCGTATGCGGCAGATGTAACCGGTAGCCCAAGATCGGATCACCGGGCACATGGGGGTCTGGCGGCGAGGCAGGGGTTGCTCCGGCGATAGCGGGAGCGCACCTGCCGAGACCTGTTTGTGCCGAAAACGCTCTCTGAGGGGAAAGGATCGCCCGTATGTGTGTGACTGTGCCATGCAAAGTGCTCCAGGTTGCCGAGGAGCAAGCGGAGGTAAACTACGAAGGGAAGCTGCGCTGGGTACACGTCCAGAATATCCCCGACCTGGCGGTCGGTGAGTATGTGACCATCTACGCGGGCACGGTGCTGGACCGGATGCCCGCCGCCGAGGCCGAAGCCGTCCTGCTCCTGTTCGCCGAACTGGTGGCGATGGAGGACGCTTTCTATGACTGACCTGCTCATCCCCGCGCCACCACTGGCCGGTCAACTGCGCTTCATCCACTATGCCTTCATGCCCAACCGCTTGCAGTATTGCGGCGGCGACGACAACCGCACGCTGCTGGAATACGGCACGGCGCAGGTGGTGGACGGCGGCCTCACCCCGCTGCTGCGCCGCTTTACCGGTGCCCTGCCCTACCTGCGGCTGATCGCCCGCGCCAACAACATCGCGGACCCGTTCGATAGCCGGGTGGTCGAGGCGTACTGGATCGGCAACAACCTGCTGGAACAGGTCGAGGTGCGCCAGCTTTACGACGCGCTGGCCGAACGGTTCGGCAAACAACTGGAAGGTGCCGCCCGCCAGGTGATGCTGAACAAGGCCCCCGCCGGGGCGCGCCCGCACCACAACTTCCATGTGTTTGATATCCACAGCCGCGTGGGCGAGATGGAACACACGATGGAGACGATGGACCAGTGCCGGATCAGCAGCGGCAAGGTGGTCGCGGTGGAGGGGGCCGAACTGGTGGTCGAACGCCAACCGCTGATCATGGTCGAGGGCAAGCTGGCGCTGGGACCCGCCGAGCGCACGCGGGTGACCCGGCAGGTGGAGTCCTACGGCTTTGCCGATACCGCCGCCGTCGGAGACTGGGTCGCCCTGCACTGGGGCTGGGTCTGCGAGGTACTTAGCCCGGCCCAGGCGGCCCAACTGGCCCACTACACCCGCTATCACCTGGCCCTGGCGAATCAGACGATCTAGCCCGGCCAGAAAGGACCCCTCATGCTACGGAAAGCGTTTATCTCCTCCGGCGTTTCCTACCACTACGATCTGGTCCAGCCCGGCGGCCCCCTGCACGATTTCGAGGTGCTGGACCTGGGCCGGTTGGAGCAGGTCAACCTGAACGCCTACAGCCTGATCCTGGTGCCGCGCTCTGCTGACGGCGAAACCTTGCACACCCGGCGCTACCAGATCCGGCGCTTTCTGGACCACGGTGGGGTGCTGATCGCCGTGGGCGAACTGTGGGCCGACTGGTTCCCCGGCTGCCGCTGGGACGGCGAATGCTACGAGGATACGCTGGCCCCGCAGATCGTCAGCGACCACCCGCTGGTGGCGGGCTACAGCAGCGAAGACCTGCACTGGCATCCAGCGAAGGAACGCTGGTGCTGCCACGGCCACCTGGCCGCGCCGCCCGGTGCCGAGGTGCTGGTCCGCAACACGCGGGGCGACCCCTGGCTCTACATCGACCGCACCTCGACCAACGGGGTGATTCTGGCCTCGTCCAACCTGGACCCCGACACCCACGCCTTCCACGGCAGCGAGGTCGCCCACGGCTTCTTCGACCGGCTGTTCGCCTGGGCCGAGGGCGAGGCTGCCCAGGCCGCCGCCCGCCGCGAGGCCCACCCCCGGCGCATCGCGGGTCTCTATTCGGGGGTGCATTTCCAGCGCGCTTTCTATGCCGATGCCGAGTTCGCCCCCGAATTCGCCGTCCTGCCGGTGTGGGAACTGGCCGCCACCGACCTGCACGATTATGCCGCGCTGTGGGTGCCCCGCGAGAGCAACCAGGCCGAACTGGTCCGCCACCGGGCCAAGCTGGGGCAGTATCTGGAGGAGGGCGGCACGATCATCGCTTTTGACGAGGTGAACCAGCCCTGGCTGCCCGCCGGGCAGTGGACCCCCCGCCATCTCGATGTGACCAACGCGCGGGTCGCGGATCACCCGGTGGTCGCGGGCCTCACCGCCGAGCAGGTCCGCTGGCACTCGCACGGGGCCTACGAGCCGTACCCCAACGCCAACATCCTGGTTGACGACGGGGCCGACGGGGTGATCCTCTTCCTCGACGAACGCAGCTTTGCGGGCAAGCTGCTGGCGGGCACCCTCGATCCCGATTGCCACGCGGGCTTCGGCACCGAAACCACCCGCCCGCTCCTGCGCGCGATCCTGGCCTGGCTGCACGCCCAGGAGGCCGCGCCGATAGCCACTCCTCGACAAGTCGCAGGCGTGGCCTGATCCCTACGTAGAAGGAGGGCTAGTATTGGCCCCTATTGTGACCCGCCGACAGTTTTTGCAGGCTGCCGCCGGATTGGTCGGCGCTGCCTTCGTGGCGGGCTGCGATGCGGCCAGCCCCGGCCTCTCGGCCACGCCCTCCCCGGTCGCCGCGCCCACCGCGACCCTTGCCCCGGTACTCCCCACCCCGACCCCGCTCCCGCCCCCGACCCCGACCGTTGTCGCGACAACAGCGCCCGCCGCGCCGGTCCGCTTTGCCTGGTGGACCGACGTGGGCAACCCTACCCCGTTTCAGGTGTCGGTCACCGGGCCGGGCGGCGCGGTGCTGATCAGCCTGATCTATGACACGCTGACCTGGAAGGACCAGAACGGGATCATCCCCTGGTTGGCGACCCGTTGGGAGACCGCGCCCGACGGGTTGAGCTACACGTTTCACCTGATCGACACCGCCAAATGGCAGGATGGGCAGGCGCTGACCGCCGACGACGTGAAGTTCTCCTTCGATTATTATGCCAAGCACCCCTACCGCTGGATGCCCACCCCGATGGTGGACGGGGCCGACGTGCTGGGGCCGGGGCAGGTGCAGGTGCGGCTCAAGCGCCCCTATGCCGCCTTTTTGGAGGA
>JBBSEL010000279.1:0-5756 GCA_038239755.1 Chloroflexia bacterium
GAGGCGCGCCCGGCGGGATTCGAACCCACGACCTACTGCTTAGAAGGCAGTTGCTCTATCCTGCTGAGCTACGGGCGCATAGGGGATAATCCCCTGGGGAGATTATAGCAAGCCGGGTGCGCGGGTGTCAAGACTGTAAGAAAGTCCCATTCAGGTGGGACCCTGGTCCCCTTGCTGCCACCCAAACGGATATGGTAGGATCAAGCTGTCGTAACAAATAGCGAGCTGGATCGTTACGGCGCTGCCATCTTCTGTATAGGGAAAGGGTATGTAGTTATGTCTTTCACACCGACTGAAAAAGTGGGGGCCGTCCTCATGGCGGTATTGCTCGTCGCCTTGATCCTGACCCAGGGGCCGGTGGGCCTGGGGGCCGCCGCCTTCGCGGTGGCCTTTGTCACCGTTTCTCGGCTCAGCCGGGGCACCAACTCTCGCTAACTCTCCCCTCGCGGCCCGTCTATCGCGTCTCTCCCCTTAGCACCTCTTTGCGTCGCGGCCTCTTGCCGCGACGCTTGTTGTGCCCCTCGGAATCTGGTATGCTGGGGACAATCTGGGGAGGAGCGTACCGACCAATGCGTTATGACTTACATGTCCATCTGCCGCCGGAGCAGGTGGTAGAGGAAGCGGCCAAGTTCTTTGGGCCGGAGGGATTGAAGATGACCCAGAGCGCCCGCCAGGGCCTCCAGATCAGCTTTTTTGGCCCCGGCCTGGCCTGGGTGACCTGCTGGCCCGCCGGGCGGGATGGGGCCGTGCGCGTGGACCTCGACAGCAGCGAACGCGACAGCGACGTACTGGCCTTCGCCGCCCACCTACGCCACCTGACCGGGGACCACGGCAAGCCTGCGACGAGTGCTGAGGACTGAGGACTGAGGACTGAGTAGGTACACAAAGAGGCGATCCCTTCAAATAGGGATCGCCTCTTTGTGTACCTATGACAGAAGCCTGCGAAAGCTGATCACTCAGTCCTCAGTCCTCAGTCCTCAGCACTCGTTTAGTGGATGAACAGCGGGGCCAGCACCAGGGTGATCGTGCTCAGCAGCTTGATCAACACGTGGAGCGACGGGCCAGCGGTGTCCTTGAAGGGGTCGCCCACCGTGTCACCGACGACGGCGGCTTTGTGCTCGTCAGTACCCTTACCCAGGATGGCTCCGGTGGTGGGGTCCTTCAGGCTGCCCAATTCGATGTACTTCTTGGCATTATCCCACGCGCCACCGCTGTTGTTCAGCACGTTCGCCATCAGAATACCGGTCATCGTGCCGACCATCAGCAGCGCGCCCTCGGCTTGCCAGCCGAGTACCACGCCGACGATTACCGGAGTGGCAATCGCCAATAAGCCCGGCGCGATCATCTCCCGCAGGGCCGCGTTCACGCTCACGTCCACGCAGTTGGCGTAGTTCGGGCGGCTGGTCCCGGCCATGATGCCCGGATCCTCGCGGAACTGGCGGCGCACCTCTTCGATCATGATTTGCGCGGCGCGGCCCACGGCCCGGATCGCCAGCGACGAGAAGAGGAAGACCAGCATGGCCCCGATGAAGCCACCGATGAACACTTCGACGTGCGACAGGTTGATCGGCACCAGGCCGCCGGGGGCCTCGATGTCCGGCTTGATCTGGCGCACTTTATCGAGGTAGGCCGAGAAGAGCAGGAAGGCGGCGAGGGCCGCCGAGCCGACGGCGTAGCCTTTGGTCAGCGCCTTGGTCGTGTTGCCCACGGCGTCCAGACCGTCAGTGATCCGGCGGGTTTCTTCCGGCTGGTGGCTCATTTCGGCGATCCCACCGGCGTTGTCGGTGATCGGGCCGAAGGTGTCCATCGCCAGGATATAGGCGCAACTCATCAACATGCCCATCGTCGCCACGGCGGTGCCGAACACGCCCGACGCGATTTCCGGGTTGATTTTGAAGACGCCCGCCGTGATCTCGGTGGCGTTGCCCACACCCAGCGGGTTGCCCTGGGTGCCCAGGAAGTAGCTCAGGCCGAGGGCGATGGAGATGACGATAGTCGGCAGGAAGGTCGTCTCAAAGCCGATCGCGACACCGGCGATGATCGTCGTCGCCGGGCCGGTACGGGTGGCTTCGGCGATCTCGCGCACGGGGCGGTACGACCCCGCCGTGTAGTACTGCGTGATGTAGACGAAGGCGATACTGGTCGCAATCCCGACCAGCCCGGCCAGCCCGAACCAGAAGCCGACATTCGGCAGCATCAGCAGGGCCACAGCCATCATGGCGATAGCCGACAGGATCGAGACCACATAGTAGCCCCGGTTCAGCGCGGCTAGGGCCGCCTTGTCGGTGACCTCGCCGCCAGAGCCGCCCACGCGGGCGCTGTACAGGCCGATGATACCAGCGAAGATACCAAACCCGCGCACGACCAGCGGGAAGATGACCCAGGCGATGTTGTTGCGCCCGGTGGCTTCATACAAAATCACGCCCAGGATCATTGCGCCGATGTTTTCGGCGGCGGTGCTCTCAAACAGGTCGGCCCCACGACCGGCGCAGTCGCCCACGTTGTCGCCGACCAGGTCGGCGATCACGGCGGGGTTGCGCGGGTCGTCTTCGGGGATGCCCGCTTCGACCTTGCCGACCAGGTCGGCACCCACGTCAGCGGCCTTGGTGTAAATACCGCCGCCAAGCTGGGCGAACAGGGCCACGAACGAGGCCCCAAAGCCGAAGCCCACGATCAGGAACGGGGCGCGGCTGATATCGCCCGAGATGGCGCTGTAGGCCGTGTAGATCAGCCACACGCCCAGCAGGCTCAGCGACACGACCAGGAAGCCCGACACGGCCCCGCCACGCAAGGCGACGGTGAGGGCCTCACCCAGGCTGCGCCGGGCGGCTGCCGCCGTCCGCAGGTTGGCCTGCACGGCCACATACATGCCGATGAAGCCCGACAGGGCCGAGGCCGCCGCGCCCAACAAGAACGACACCGAGGTGAGGATCCCCAGAGTGGTAGCATCCACCCCGGTGCCCTCGGTGCTGCGCGGGATGAGCGCGATCAGGATGCCGACCAGGACCGAGGTGACCAGGGCCAGGATGGCAATGGTCGTGTACTGGCGGCGCAGGAACGCCATCGCCCCCTCGAAAATCGTGCTGGCGATTTCCTGCATTTCTGGCGTCCCCCGGTCACGGCCCAGGACATCGCGCGCCAGGTAGAGGGCAAACACAATGCCCACTACGGCAGCGATGGGGATCACCAGCTCCATAATATTGTTAATACCCATGAACTCCTCCCTGATAAGTGGTTAAAATTGCGTGGCTCCCCACGCCTACGTCAGTGTAGTTGCTACCCGGGCCGGGAGACCATACCCGGCGTGCATCGGAAAGCCCGGCTGTTGATGCTGCCGCAGCCGGGCGAACCGTGCGCCAGTGTAGCACATTTGCTGCCACTTGTAAAGAGACCCCGTAGCGGGGCCTGTCACCCTTAGAAAACGGGGCCGCATGGATGCGGCCCCGTTTGACGCAGGCGAGACGAGGCAAGGATGCCCCGGCCAGCATGGCCCCGATGACCCCTAGGCCACCGTTTCCGTTTCGGTGCGGGGTGCCCGCCACCACCCGTGCTTCCAGTCGCGGTTTTCCCAGGCGACCAGGAGCAGGCTGGCATTGAAGATCGACGAGAAGGTCCCGGAGATGATCCCGATCAGCAGGGCCAGGACGAAGTTGCGGATGGTGACACCGCCGAAGGTGTAGAGGGCGAAGAGGGTGAACACCACGGTCAACGAGGTGGTGATCGAACGGGCCAGCGTTTGGAGCAGGCTGTAGTTCACCACCTTATCGAAAGTGTCGAAGCGGCGGCGCAACTGGTTCTCGCGGATCCGGTCGAAGACCACGATCGTATCGTGGACCGAGAAACCGATCACGGTCAGCATCGCCGTCACAAACAGCGCATCCACCTCGATGTTGAACAGTTGGCCGAGGATGGCGAAGATGCCGACCACCACCAGCGCATCGTGCAGCAGGGCGACGATAGCGGCCAGGCCGTAGCGGAGCGCGCCGACCACCCGGCGGAAGGCGAACCACAGGTAAAGCAGGATGCCCAGCGAGGCCAGCGCCACCGCCAGAATCGCGTTATTCGTCACCTCTTGCCCCACAACGGGGCCGACCGTTTCAAACTGGATTTCCTGGCCGGGGTCAAACACCCCCAACTGGACCGCTGCGGCCACCGGCGGCGGGACGAGGGTGCCGCTGACTGTGGCGGTGGCGGCAACTGTGGCGGTAGTGCTGACCACCGGGGTTGCCACCGCGTCGGTGTTCAGGTTGATCGTGCTGGTCGTCACCTTCCCGGCGACGATCCCCTGGCGCACGAGCGTATCGGCCAGGCGGGCCTTCTGGAGCGGGCTGATGTTCGGCATCCGCAATTGGATCGTCGGGGTGACGAGATTGCCGGACTGTAGCTCGGCCTTGACGACCGAAGCACTGCGCAGATCCACGCCCGCCACATTCGTGCTGCGCAGCGTCGAGATGACCTGATCGGTGTTCACTGCCGCGCCCGCTTTCGGGATCACTTCCCAGATCGTGCCGCCGGTGAAGTCAATACCGAGCCGCAGCCCCCAGACCGCCAGGGCCAGGATGCCGGGGATGATGACAAGCAGCGAGATGGCGAAAAAGATATACCGCCGGCCCACAATATCGATTAGCATGTTCGCCTGTTACTCCTTCGGAGTCGTTATTTATTATTTGTTAGTTCTGCTCTTTACCGCGTAAAACTAACAACTAACAACTAACAACTAACAACTAACAACTAACAACTAACAACTACTAGCTCAGCGGTTGGGTGCCCGACTCGGTAGGGGGCGGGGGAGCGGGGGTCTTCAGTTCGTCAATGCCGAACCACCAGCGGTTCTGGGCAATCGAGGTATCCACGATCAGCCGCAGGAACGTGCGGGAGACGAGGACGGCGGTGAACATACTGACGATCACACCCAGGAACAGCGTCAGGGCAAAGCCCTTGATGATGCTGGCCCCGAAGAACGAACCAAACCAGTAGAGGATGGCCGTCACAATGATCGTGGTGATGTTCGAGTCGCGGATGGACGGCCAGGCGTGGTCGAAGCCCGCTTCGACGGCGGTGCGCACGGTTTTGCCGGTGCGTAATTCTTCTCGGATGCGGGCAAAGATCAGCACGTTCGCATCCACCGCCATACCAATACTGAGGATGAAGCCTGCTATACCGGCCAGGGTGAGGGTCACCGGAACCGAGCGGAAGAGCGAGAACGTGATCAGCGAGTAGATGATCAGCGCCAGGTCAGCCAGCAGCCCCGGCAGGCGGTAGTAGGCCAGCATGAAGATCATAACCAGCAACAGGCCCACGACCCCGGCGATGATGCTCTTCTGGATCGAGTCGGCTCCCAGGGTGCCGCCGATGGTGCGCTGCGAAATCACGTCGAGCGGCACCGGCAATGCGCCATAGCGAAGCTGGATGACCAGATCGTTGGCTTCTTTGGAGGTCATGCCCTCGATCACCCCGCTCCCGTTCTCAATCGCCGACTTGATGCTGGGGCTGGAGATCACTTTCTTGTCGAGGATGATCGGCATAAACTCGTTGACATGGGCGCGGGTGTAGGTTGCCAGGTCTTGCGGCCCCGTGCCCTTCAGGCCGAAGGCGACGAGCGGCGCGCCGGTGGTGTTGTCATACTGCACCTGCACCTTCGTGCCGTCGATCTGGCTACCACTGACCACGACACCGTACACCTTGCCCCCGTAGGGAGTGGGGCTGACCGCTGCGGCGGTGCCTGTCGTGCCGGTGGTCGTCGTGGTGGCGCTCAC
>JBBSEL010000280.1:0-5751 GCA_038239755.1 Chloroflexia bacterium
GTGCGCCGCACCGCCGCATAGAACCCGATCCAGAGGTAGCTAACCAGCAGCAGCACGACGGCAGTCACCACCAGCACCAGATAAAACTGGTGGGCGAAATTGTCGATCCGCATCTGCAACAGGCGGTCCAACTCGTTGACGGCGCGGTCCCACAGGGCGAAGCTGCGCGCCAGCGCGTTGGTCCCCCCGGCTCGGTACAACTCCGGCGTGAGGGTGATCACCCCCGGCCTGACCACCTGCTCGGTGAGGGTGATCACCAGCCCGTCGGTCGCCCCCGACGACTCGCGCAGCGCCGTGTCCAGGGCGGGCAGCAGGGTGTGGGCCGGGTTGTTGCGAAAGGCGATCCCCAGGCCGCGCTGCGTCTCCTCGCGGTTGGCCTGCACCAGCCCGCCGAGGATGATCAGTTGGGCGCGCTGTTCCGGGGTCATGTTGCCTTTGCCGATGACCTGCTCGCCCAGGGCAATGGTCTGGGCCAGGCGGTCTTGCCCCTCCGGCAGCTTCAGCAGCACCGAGTCCATGACGTAATAGCTATCCAGGTCGGGGTCCAGGATCAGATTGGAGGTGTCACCCACCTGCGTGATCAGCCCGCGTATCCCGGCGATGAACGGCGTGTGGAGGTCGGGATCGCCCTGCCCGGCCAGGCGGCGGGTCTTCAGCGTGGCCCACTCGCCCTTGAGCGCGGTTAGCAGATCGGTGGTCCGCAGCAGTGCCCCGTATTGCCCGTCCACGCGGTCCACCGCCTGGAAGTCGGCATCGATGGCGGTCAGGCTGCCGCTGAGGTCGGCGGGGGTGATCGGCCCGGTGGTCTGGGCCAGCAGCTTGTCGCTCAGGGTGTGGTCGAGCAGGCTCCGCAGGGGGCGCAGGTAGGCATCGCCATAAATTTCTTTCTGGGCGAAGCCGATCCGGTCGGTGACCGCCGCGATAAAGAAGATCAGCACCACGGCCAGGGGCAGGGCGAAGAGGAAGCTGATCAATCCGAATTTCTGAGGATAGCTCAGCCGGTTCATCAGCCGGATAGCGGGGGTGAGTAGGTGCCTCATGGATGAAAAAACCTCCAGCCCTGGGCGATTGGATGCGGAGCGGTCCCGGTGGAGGCAGGACTCTGCAACTCCTTCATAGGGAAGACGAGGAGGGCACGCGCTGGTTGCGGCGGCGGGAAGTAGGGCATGGCGCAAAGGCTGCAATCGGCAGAGGTGGCACCGGGCGTGGGGGGTACCGGCGCGATCTTCCAGGGTCGTCTGCTGCGCCAACAGGGATCGAGTTAGTGGGGGAAAGTCGGAGATCCTATCCGGCACTCGATCCAGCGACAACCACGGATTTACTAAGATTAGTATATCATAAATTTGACCGGACGGCAACAGCAACAGGCACGAAAACAGGGGGGAAATTAAAATAATCTGTCCCCAAGCACACCCACGCAGGAAGGCCCGACTCCGCGTGTCGGGCCTTCTTGCACTACCGGACAAAACGGTCCCTACCGCCGGGCGGCCTGCCCGTCTGTCGGGAGCACCGGCAAGGGCGCGGTGTCGCGCTGGGTGGGCGCGGCGACGGTCCGCCCGGCGACCGGAGCCGGGGCGACGAACGCGGCGTACCCCGACCGGCGGGCCGCCTGCCGCTGCCGCCGGGCCGTCCGCCCCTGGAAGTAGACGACCCCGGCGATGCCCAACCCGATCAGGATCAGCCACAGGCCATATTGGAGGACGAAGTGGATCAGCAGGCTGACGGCCATGAGGCCCATGAGGGCGACCACGAAAATACCCTGCGCCACCAGCACCAGCGGATTGGGCAGCACCAGTGGATTAGCCGGTACCGGCGCAGGCGGGGCCGTCACCGGGGCGACCGTCGCCGCCATCACGGTGGCGGCAGGCGGCGCGCTGCTGAGCGAGGGGTCCCCCGTCTGGTTGGCGATTTCGTGGGCCACCAGTTGGACGATCAGGCTGTCGAGGTGCTGGACGGTGAATTCGGGGACATGATTATCGGTAGCGTTGCCCGGCGCACCCGATGCCCCGTTGGCATAGGTCAGGAAGACGAACTGTCCCTGCGTCACCTCGGCGAACTGGCGGAAGATGTACTCACCCTGTGGGTCCAGCCCGCTCGCGCCGATGGGGAAGATCTTGATCCCTTGCTGGACCGCCTCGCCCAGGAGCGTCCTGTAGTCGCTATCCTGGTAATCCAGGTGCGGCGGCGCGTCGCCCACCAGCACGATCATCCGCAGGTGCCGCCCGCTTTCGGGGGCCGTCCAGCCCGGCAGGTGGATCGCGTCGTGCAAGCCGGTGCTGACCGCTTCGGGGGTGTCACCGCCACCGCCCGCCGCGACGTTCTCCAGGTTGGCCGAGAACTGGGCGATATCCGCCGTGAAGTCCCAGGAGCGGGTGACATACTCGTCACCGTGGTCGCGGTAGGCCACCAGCCCGAGGCGTGGCGGGCTGCTGCCCGGCAGTTGCCCGATCCGCGCCGCGATGCCGTCCACCGTCGCTTTGATCTTGTCGATCTCGTCGCCCATGCTGCCCGTCGCGTCGAGCAAGAAGACCAGGTCCAGCCCCACCGGGCCGGTATTGTCGGCCAGTTGCGGGAGGGCGACCGTCTGGTCCGCCAATCCTGGCCTCACGGTCGTGTCTACCTGATTCTGCCCGCGCTCGATGATCGCCCGGATCGGCTGCCCCTGCCCCACGGGGACGGCCTGGGGGAAGTACAACACGCGCCCGTCGCTCATCGTGCGGCCCTCGAAGACTGGCTGGTCCGCGTCGGAGAACTGCCCCTGCGGCTGTGGCCCGTCGAACAGCCGCACCCGCGCTCCGGCCACGGGCTGTTGCGCCCCGTCCACCACGCGGATAAACATCCGTTGGTCGACCGGGATCGGCAAGACCTGTAGCCCCTGGTACGCATGGATATAGGAGAGATAATCGTCAAAGCGGATATTATCGTCCACCTGCCCGGCGGTGAGTGTGGACTGGTAGGTCAGCGGATTGGTCATGCCGTAGTTCAGCGGCGCGCCGGTCGTGCTGTCGGGGCCGCTGCCCGCCGGGGGCGTAGCGGGCGGCGCGGCGGGTGGGGCAGGGGGTGGGGCTGCCGGGCTACCGCCTGTCGTGGCCGTCGCGTCGGCGCCGCAGGCAGCGGTGCCCAGCAGGACGACGAGTAAAAACGCCAGATAGGGGAGGGTGCAAAAGCGTCGCATAGGGAAGTTCCTTTCCTCGGTGGAGTGATGCCGGATGCGTCCAGTTGGGCCGCACCTCTAGCATAAGCCGAAATCCCGGTGCCGGGATGTGCCATCGGAGCGATTGTGCGCTGGCGAACCGCACGCTCCCCCGCCGGGCACCGCCGGACGGCACATGACTTCCGGCCAACCGGCATCTATCTTCCGGCATATTGCCCTCGCCCCCACTTTCTGCTATGCTTTGTAGAGAGCGTGGCGGCGCAGTATGGTCCTCACCCGCACGAGGAGGCTGGCGTGATCAAGCTTGTCTATTGCATCAGCAAGAAGCCCGGTCTGTCCGACGAGGCGTTTTTCCAGTACTGGGAGCAGGTCCACGGCCCGATCGGGGCGCGGATTCCGGGGTTGCGGCGGCTGGTGCAAAGCCACCGGCTGACGGTGCCCGGCGACCCGAAGCCCGCCGACTATGATGGGATGGCCGAGCTATGGTTCGACACGATCGAGGCGCTGCTGGTGGCGCGAGTCAGCGCCGAGTGGCAAGCATCGAGCGCCGACGAGGCCCACTTCATTGACCCGCAGCGGACGGCCTATCTCGTCTCCGAGGAACACCCTATCGCCTGATTCGTGATTGAGGCACCCATGTCTATTGCTCCCGCCCATCCCCCGTCGCCTGCGCTGCTTGCCCCGTCCGCCCACCGGGGCCTGTGGGCCTGGCTGTTCCCCAGGCCGTTCGACAGCGTGTCGGCCACGCTCTACCTGGGCACCTGGGCCTTGTTCTTCTACGACCGGCTGCGCGGGGCCTACGGGCACCCGTTTATCGGCTGGCAGGCGGTGTTGATCACGGTGGCGACCGGCATCCTCCTGGCGGTAGACCGGGTGGAATACGGGCGCTGGGGCGACGCGCCGCCGCCCCGCGTGGCGATGGGGCTGCTGCTGCTGCGGATCGGCCTGATCGAAGTGGTGGCGCAATTGGACGACTTCAGCTTTTCGCCGTTCCTCTACATGATCATCCCGTTTACCGCCTCGCTCTACTTCGGCACCCGGCTCAGCTACGCCCTGGCCGGGCTAGCCTGGGTGGCCTACATTGCCAAAGTCACCTGGTATCAAACCGGCTGGGTGGCCGACCCGGCGACCCGGCACCTGTCGCTGCTCTTCACCGTGGGGCTGGTCTTTGCCGTGGCGATGGCCCGCGTGGTCCGCAACGAGCGGGCCAGCCGTGCCCGCGCCGAACACCTGCTGGCCGAGTTGGAACAGTCGCACCAGCAACTACAGGCCTACGCCGAGCAGGTGGGCGAACTGGCGACGGTCCGCGAACGCAACCGGCTGGCCCGCGACATCCACGACAGTCTGGGCCACTACCTGACCGTGATCAATGTGCAGCTAGAGAAGGCTCTGGTCTTCCGCGACCGCCAGCCCGCCGCCGCCGACCAGGCGGTGGGCGACGCCAAGCGCCTGGCCCGCGAAGCCCTCCACGACGTGCGCCGCTCGGTGGGCGCGCTGCGGACCACCGCTCCGCCCCCACAGTTCGTCCTCCGCGACTCCTTGCAGACGCTGGTGGCCGACACCCGCAGCCCGCGCCTGCGCATCGACCTCCGGTTGGACGGTGACGAGACCGGGTTCTCTCGCCCGGCGCGGATGGCCCTCTACCGCGCCGCTCAGGAGGGGTTGACCAACGTCCAGAAGCACGCCCACGCGACCCAGGTCACGCTGCACCTGGACTGCGCCGACGGCACGGCGCACCTGACGATCCGCGACGACGGGCGGGGGTTCGACCCCGCGACCCTGGCGGCGCTGGCACCGGGGCGCGAGGGTGGCTACGGCTTGCAAGGGGTGCAGGAACGCCTGGAGGGGGTGGGCGGGAGCCTGACAGTCCGCAGCGCGCCCGGCACGGGCACCAGCCTGCTGATCACCGTGCCCCGCGACGAGGCTGCCCCCCTGCCGGTCGGGGTCGCCGGGTCGAACGGGCGGACGGCATGAGCAGCCCTCCGGAGCCGGGCGACCGCCCCGTCCGCGTGCTGGTCGCCGACGACCAACGGCTGATGCGCGACGGCATCGCCTCGCTGCTGGGTATCCAGCCGGGGATTGCCGTGGTGGGCACCGCCGCGAACGGGCAGGAAGCGATCGCCCAGGCCGCCGCGCTCCTGCCCGATGTGATCCTGATGGACGTGCGGATGCCAGTGCTGGATGGCGTGCAAGCCACCCGCGAAGTGCGGCGGCAACTGCCCGCCTGCCAGGTGTTGATGCTGACCACGTTCGATGACGACGACTATATCATCGACGCCCTGCGCGCCGGGGCCACCGGCTACCTGCTTAAAGACATCCCCGCCGCCGATCTGGCCCAGGCCGTTCACGCCGCGCACAAGGGCATCTACCAGTTCGACCCGACCATCGCCGGGAAGGTGGTCGCCGGGCTGCTGGCCCCATCGCCTCCGTCCCCATCGCCTCCGTCCCCATCGCCTGCGCCGCCTGCGCCCCGCCCGCCCGCCGGGGCCGATCTGTCGGGGCGCGAACGCGAAGTGCTCCGCCTGGTGGCGCAAGGGGCGACCAACCGCGAAATCGCCGAGCGGCTGATCATCAGCGAAGGCACGGTCAAGAACCAC
>JBBSEL010000281.1:0-5741 GCA_038239755.1 Chloroflexia bacterium
CCGCCGCACACCCCTACAGCGACCGTGTTCCCGTTGTTTAGCAACGGTGCAACGGCGATATTTATAAGAGCCGCCCACGCGGAGAAGAACCCACTATGAGACCCGCCAACGCCACCCCACCCGGCCCCGGCCAGGAGTCGGTTTGGGACTACCCCCGCCCGCCGCGCCTGGAGCCGTCGGCCCACCATATCCAGGTCCGCTTCAACGGCCACATCATTGCCGACACCCGGCGGGCGTTGCGCGTGCTGGAAACCAGTCACCCGCCCGTCTATTACATCCCGCCCACTGATATTCGGATGGAATACCTGACCAAGGCCCGCCGCACCAGCTATTGCGAGTGGAAGGGGCAGGCCGGGTATTACACCATCACCGTGGGCGACCAGACCGCGCCCGATGCCGCCTGGTTCTACCCCACCCCCCCGCCCGATTTCGCCGCGCTGGCGGGGTATGTCGCCTTCTACCCCAGCCGCATGGAAGCCTGCCTGGTGGATGATGTCCCGGTGGAGGCCCAACCCGGCGACTTCTACGGTGGCTGGATCACCCCCGAGATCGTCGGCCCGTTCAAAGGCAGCCCCGGCACAATGGGCTGGTAAGGATGGCCCACGGTAGACGCAACAATGCCCGGCCTACAAGGCCGGGCATCGCTGTTTAGCGGAGCGGAGGGCGGCGCTTAGTCCTGGGTAGCGTCTGGCGACGGTGCCAGCGGGTCGCCCGCCACCGAATCGGGCGCGCCGGGCGCTTCGTCCAGGCTGCCGTGACCCAGGTTGGGGGCGGCCATCGCCCCGCTGGGCGCGTTGCCCAGGTTGGCAACGGGAGCGGCGGCAGGCGGTTCCAGGTCCAGGGTCATATGGCGGCTGCCCTCGTCCAGGCTGACCCGGCGCTGCTCAGGGTCGCCATCGGGCAACTCCTCCGGCGCATAGATCCGTTCTTCTTCGTCCATATTCTGAAACAACGGTTGATCGCTCATAGCATCCTCCTGAAATGGTAGCGACGATTAGCCCTTCACCGAACCGGCCAGCAAGCCGCGCACGAAGTAGCGCTGGAGGCTGAAGAACACCGTCAGCGGCAGGATCATCGAGATGAACGCGCCCGCCGTCAACAGGTGCCAGTCTTGCCCACGCGACCCGATCAACTGGGCCAGCTTGACCGTGACCACCTGCGTATCCGGGGTGGTGCCCAGGAAGATCAGGGCGTTCAGGTAATCGTTCCAGACCCACATGAACTGGAAGATGGCGAACGAGGCCAGCGCGGGCACCGACAGCGGCAGGATCAGGCGAATGAAGAGCGTAAACGGCGACGCCCCATCAATGAAGGCCGCTTCCAGCGTCTCGCGGGGTAACCCGCTGATATAGTTGTAGAGCAGGTAGATCGCCAGGGCCAGCCCAAAGCCGGTATGGACCAGCCACAACGACAGGTAGGTGCCATTCAGTTGCAGGCCGCTAAAGGCGCGCAAGAGCGGGATCAGCGCCACCTGGCTGGGCACGACCAGCAGGCCGACCACCAGCGCGAACAGGCCCGTCCGCCCAGGGAACTTCATCCAGGCGAAGGCGTAGGCGGCGAAGGCGGCGATCAAGATCGGGATCACCGTGGCCGGGATAGCGACAGTGAGCGAACTGAGGAACGCCTTGCCCATGTCTTCGCCTTGCTCGGTTTTGGTTGAGCCGTCGGCCTGCTTGTAGGTATATTGCTGCCCCAACAGCACGTTCTGGTAGTTGGAGAGGGTGAAGTTCGCCAGCGCGGTCCATTGCTGGGTCTGGACATTGACCAGCCTGGCCCGGCGGTTGGCCCAGACCACTTTGGTCCCATTCGGGAGTACAAACCCGGCCCGCAGTTGGTCGTCGCTGACCGTGGTCCCTTCCACCTGGATCGGTTGGTCCAGGGCCAGCCCGGCGGTCAGTTGGTCCTGCTTGGTTGTCGTAAACTCCGGATGGGGGAGGACGGTCCACCACCCGCTCGTGCTAATGTCGCCCCGATCACGGAAGGAGGAGACCAGTAAGCCCACGAGCGGGATCAACCAGAGGATACAGATAAACGCCAGCACCCCGTTGATCAGGACTGCGTTGATCTGTCGGGTGCGCTTGTTGCCCCCCACGGAATCGGCCTTTGCAGACGTCGCCATTAGAACCCCTCCTGCTTCCTCAACTGGCGCAGGTTATACACCAACACCGGTGAAATAGCGACGAACAGCACAATCGCGATCGCTGCGCCGTAGCCGAAGTTGCCGTTGGTGAAGAATTGGCGATAGAACTCGGTCCCGACGACCGAGGTCCCATACTGGCCGCCCGTCATGACATAGACCACATCAAAGATCTTGAGCGTGCCGATCGCGGTGGTGGTGGTGACGGTGAGAATGGTCCCCTGGATGTAGGGGATGACGATGCGGAAGAAGGCCTGGATTTCGGTCGCGCCATCCACCTGGGCGGCTTCGATCAGGTCGCCCGGCACGCCTTTGAGCGCGGCGGAAAAGAGGACCATGGCGAAGCCGGTGGACCCCCAGATCAGGACCAGCACCAGGAATAAGTTGTTCCAGGGTTGGAGCGTCAGCCAGGACTGGGGTTCGATCCCAAACGCCTGGAGGATGGCATTTTGCACGCCGATCTGCGGCTGGCCGGGGGGCGCATAAGCATACATGAAGCGCCAGATGACGCTAGCGCCGACCAGGGAGATCGCCATGGGCATAAAGACGATCGCTTTGGCGACCGTTTCAAAGCGACTGCGGTCGGCCAGCACCGCGATCAACAACCCGAAGCCAACCACGGCGGCGGTGCCCAGGAACAGCCAGATCAGGTTGTTGCGGAAAGACTCCAGCATCGAACGGTCGGTGAAGACAGCGGCATAATTCGCCAGCCCCACAAACTGGGTGGAGTCGTGATTGAAGAAGCTTTGGTACAGGGTGATCAGGGTCGGGACGGTCAAGAACAGGAACAAGATGCCGACCCCAGGAACGAAGAAGAGGAAGGGGCGCAGGACATCCCGCAACTTATCGGGCAACGATTCGATCAGCGCATTCGTCACAAAGAACAGGGCAGCCACCCCCCCCACCCCCCAGACGATCGCGACGACTGCGGTTAAGAGGCTGACCGATTTGCTGTCTTTGAGGTAGAGGAACCCGACCCAGAGCAGGCCAAGGACGACGGCCAGGCCGACGAGCGCGATGAAGAACTGGCCCGGTACCCAGCCCCCGGCAGCACTGGGTATGGTGGGCTGGTTCCCGGCAGCCCGCGCTTGTTGGATTTTTTGCGTTTGTTGGCTCATCTCAGCTCTCCTTATGCAGCGGTACAGGCCCCGGTCAACAGCCTGGTGCATGGGGCTAGCAAAACAGGGCAGGCTAACGGATGTTAGCCTGCCCTGTTAGTTACTTACTTCTTGACGTTAGCCCAGCCAGCCTGGATCTCGGTCAGAGCCTGGTCCAGGTTCGCGCTGCCGCTGATATAGTCGGTCATGCCCTTCCAGAAGCTGCCGGAGCCAACTTCCCCAGGCATCAGGTCCGAGCCGTCGAAACGCACGTTGGGGGCCTGGCTGAGGGTCTGCGCCAGCTTGCGGTCGAGGTCGGTGGTGTAATCGGCCAGCACCGCGTTGTTGTGCGGCGACAGGGCACCACCACCACCGGCCTTGATCCAGGGCTGGATCGCTTCGTAGGTGGTGAAGTACTGGATCACGGCCCGCACTTCGGGGCGGTCGTGGAACATGCTGAACAGGTCACCGCCGAATTCGACCGGCGCGCCGATCGCCGGGTCGATTGCCGGCAGCGGGTAGAAGTCGTAGTCCACGCCCGCCTTCACGCCGGGGGTGTTTTTCTCGAAGAAGGTGGTGATGAAGTTACCCTGATCGAGCATCCAGCACTTGGCCGGGTTGGCAAGCATCGGGGTCCCAGCGTCGCCGAAGTTGGTGGTGGCAATTGCCTTGCGGCCACCGTAGACATACTTGTCATTGAGCCAGATGTCGGTGAACTTCTGGATGGCGTTCTTGACGATCGGGTCGGTGAAGGGCAGGGTCCCCTTCGTCCACTTGTCGTAATTGTCCAGCGAGGTCGTGCGCAGCATGATCTGCTCAATGATGTCGGTGGACGGCCAGCCGCTCGCGCCGCCGCTCTCGATCCCGAAGCACCAGGGCGTATCGCCGTCTTTCACAATCTGGTCCATCAGCGCCTGCTGCTCGGCCCAGGTGGTGGGAACCTTGTAACCGGCGGCATCAAATTGCTTCTTGGGATACCAGATGGTGCCCTTGACGTTAACGCGCTCGAAGACGCCACCCAGGATCGGCGTGCCGTCCTTACCGGGGACCGTGTTGGTGTCGAGGAAGCCTTGCTTGTAGTTCGTCTTCAGCCAGTCCGGGTTGACGACCTTGTTGAGGTCGGTGATCAAGCCCTGCTTGGCATACCCGGCCATCGTGCCCGGCTGCGGGAAGTTGACGATATCTTCAATGGTATTAGCCGCGATCTTGACCTGGTTGGATTCCACGGTGCCGCCCGCATCGAGCTTGATCGTGATGCCGGTCTTGGCCGTGAAATCCTTGAAGGTGGCGGTGAACTTGGCCTCTTCGTCGCTCGACAGCCCGTGGGAGATGCTGACCGTGGTGCCCTTGTACTTGCCAGCATAGGCATCGGCGATTTCAGGACCGATCTTGCTCCAGTCCATCGTGCCGGTGGTGCCCGTCATCGCCATCGCGGCGGTGGGGGTCTCGCCAGCCATCGCGGCGGTCGTCGCGGTGGGCGCGGCCATCGCGGCGGTCGGCGTGTCGGCGGCCATCATGGCGGTCGGCGTATCTGCCGCTGCCGGAGCAGTCGTCGCGGTGGCGGCGGCCACCGGAGCGGTGGTCGGCGCGGGTGCGACGGTTGCCGTAGCGTCGGCCCCGCACGAGGCGACCAACATCGACAAGACGACGAACAAGGCGAAGATGCTAAACCGTTTTCCTGTCATTTTTCTTTCCTCCATTGGATCTGAATCATACGATGTACCCGGTTGTATCCATCGATGATATACGCTCGGTGAAACATATCGGTGTTTCTTGAAGCGCCTCACCTCCCCTATGCCCAGCGAAAAGCAGAACGAGCACCATTGCGTTGCCTGCTTTGCTTCCCAGTTTGAAAGGTACCGCTATTGACCGTCAGCCCCGAGTCTGGTCGAGACGGGGGGCTGATGAGATGAGCAGAGGCTACAAGAGTAGTAGAATCACAGTATAGCACAAAACATCTCCGTATGTGCAAGTCTACTGCGGCCACCCCGGCACACCGCTCGCTCAGTCCGGTCGCTAGGAGGGATAAGAGCATACAACATGCCGCCAGGCCCGCAACGGGCGCGTGATTTGCGCCCGTTTAGAAGGGGGAATTACCGGGCAGCGCCGGTGTAGGCGGCGCGCACCCCGGAGCGTCTACACTCAGCAAGCACAAAAGATGAGGCAGTATAGAAGCACACAACCCGATTCTTACAAGCCGTAATCGGCCAGGCAGGCAACAGGCCGGGGGTGGCATACAAAATGCTTTTGTGGCGGCGGGGCGCTACTACGAACGATAGCGACGATGACGCGCAACAGCGCACCCTATAGCCCAGAGGAATCCGATGAGCAAACGCAAGAAGACAGGTAACGCCGATCCATACGCCACCCAGGCTATCGAACAGATGCCTGCCACGGTCCTGGAAGCAGGGGCCACCGTGGAACCGCAAGTGATGCAGTTGATCCAGGAACACCTGCAAGTCGAGAAGCAATGGGTCGAAGCCGGAGCTATTACGGTCCGCAAAACG
>JBBSEL010000282.1:0-5727 GCA_038239755.1 Chloroflexia bacterium
CCATATCCTACAGGCGTAAGCCTCAATGATCTTGTGCGCCCGTTCCTGATCATCCCACGATCTACCGCATCGTCTCGCGCTAGTGGGCGATGTCGCGGCGCTGGAAGCCGAGGAGGCTCGCGGCGGCCAGGGCGACGGCGACGACGAGGACGGCGGCCAGGGTGCCCCAGGCGATGGTCTGGGTGAGCGGATGCCCGTAGAGGTGGAAGATCGAGAGGTTGAGGATCGGGTCGGGCAGGTTGAAGATGGGGGCCAGCAGGTCGAGGAAGAACATGACCACGATCAGCCCCGTGGTGATGCCGACCGCCCGGACGGGACGGGGGAACCAGGCCGCCAGCCCCAGGCCGAAGGCCAGCACCACCAGCACCAGCGGGACCACCGCGACCAGCCCGCCGACGACCCGTCCGGCATTGAGGCTGAATGCGGCCAAGTTGGCCGCTCCCAGCAGGAACGCGCCGAACAGGGCGAGGATACCGAGCAGGCTGAGGGTCGCCACGGCGTAGCGCGCACCCAGCACCTGCCAGCGCGGGAGCGGCAGGGCGGTGATCATCTCCAGGCGGCCCTCTTCTTCGTCGCTGGCCCAGCCCCAGATCTGGGTGACGGCGAAGATGGAGAGGAGCGCGGGCAGGTAGTTGAACAGGCCCAGGCCGACGTAGGCTTCGTTGCTGGTCAGGTCGCCGGTGAGGCGGCTCAACCAGGGGATCGTGCTGCCGATCTGGCGGATGGGTTCCATGACCGCCCCGGCGGTGCTCACCCCCACCAGCCCGTACAGCCCCAGCGCCAACCCCCAGCCCAGGGTCGGCACGATCGCATCGCGCAACCCACGAGCGAACACCGAGCCGAGCAGGGCCACGCTGCCTCCGGTGCCGCTGGGTGGGCGGGCGGGAAAGAGGGCGAAGGCCGCGCCCAGGTCGCGCCGGAGGAAGAGGACCGCCGCCGCGCCCAGCACCAGCGCGGTGAGGGCGACCAGCACCCCCCACGCGCCGATCTCCAGGCTGTGGCCGGGGGCCAGGGGCTTGCTGACGGCGTAATAATGGACGGGCAAGAGGGCAGCCCAACCGCGCAAGCTGGCCGTGCCGTCAAGCAGGTTGCTCAGCAGGTGGAAGGCGACGACCAGCGCCCCGGCAATGGCCCAGGCGGTGCGGCGGGTGGCGGTCAGTTGCCCGATCAGCAACCCCAGTGCGCCCCAGAAGGCGACCAGAGTGACGATGTTGAGCAGCGTCGCCAGCAGCCCGGCCACCGGGAGCGATTCGGCGGCGACCAGCGCCCCGGCGCTCAGCCCCAGGCCGAGCAGGGTCACCGCCCCAACGATGAGGGTGCCCAGCGCGGCGGCTTTTTGGGCGAACACGGCCCCCCGGCCCTGCGGCGTGGTCAGCACCAGATCGAGCGCGCCCAATTCTTCTTCGCCCCGGATCAGGCCGACTCCGGCGATGGTCGCCCAAAGGCCCAGCAGGAGGGGGATGAAGCCGAGGGCGCGGGTGGTGATGAAGCCGCCGAGGGTGTCAATGGGCACGAACTCGCCGGTGAAGGCAGTGAAAGCCTGGAGCGCTTTGCTCAGTTGGGCGATTTGCTGGGCACGCCCCGCCCCCAGCCCCTCGACAAAGATCGGATATTCGGCGGCGGTGACAAACAGCACCAGGCCGAGGCCCGCGCCCCAGATCAGCATCCCCCAGCGGCTATCACGCAGGCTTTTGAGGAAGATGTTACGCAGCATGGCCGGGAGCTTTCTGGGCCGGGGCGGGGTCGGCAGCGGTGGGGTCGCTGGGGCGGTAGTAGCTGAGGAAGGCTTCTTCCAGGGTAGGCTCGTGGCTGGTCAGGCCGACTACCGGATAGGCGGCGGCCAGCTTGATCACCGGGTCCAGCCCGCCCTGGGCGATGAAGTGGAGGGTGTGGTCGCCGCTTTGCACGTTCTGGACACCGGGCAGGGCGGCGAAGGCGGCGGCGATCGCGCCGTCGGTGGGCACGTCGAGGGTCAGTTCCACCTGGTAGAGCTTTTCGCTGACCACGTCGCTGACGCTGCCGACGCGGACCAGTTGGCCCTCGCGGATGATGCCGACACGGTCGCAGGTGTGTTCGACTTCGCTGAGGACGTGGGAGGAGAGGAAGACGGTCGCCCCTCCGGCGCGGGCCTCGGTCAGCAGGCGGAAGAATTCTTGCTGGTTAAGCGGGTCGAGGCCGCCGGTCGGCTCATCGAGGATGAGCAGGCGGGGCCGGTGCATGAGGGCCTGGACCAGACCGACCTTCTGCTTGTTGCCTTTGGAATATTCGCGGAACTTTTTACGCAAGTCGAGTTGCAGCCGCTCGGCCAGGCTGTCGATGCGGGCCAGGGGGACGCCGCCGCGCAGGTTGCCCAGGTAGGTGAGGGTTTGCCGCCCGGTGAGATTGGGCCAGAGGGCCAGTTCGCCGGGCAGGTAACCGATCAGGGCTTTGATCGCCACGCTCGCGGCCTGCACATCCTGGCCGAAGATGCGGGCGTGCCCCCCGGTGGGGCGGATCAGGTCGAGCAGCACGCGGATGGTGGTGGTTTTGCCCGCGCCGTTCGGCCCCAGGAAGCCGAAGATCTCGCCCTCTTCCACGGTGAGGTCCAGATTTTCGATCCCCCGGTAGGTCCCGTAGAACTTGGTGAGCCGGTCGGTCTGGATCGCCGCCGCCGGGCGCGGGCGGATGACCGCCGGGGCCAGGGCTAGTTGTGTTGCCATCGTTACCCTCCACCATCTGTTTTAGATCGGACACAATTGCTGTACTGCTGTCCTTGGTTATTTTTTTTAGATTTGGCTAAATTTATTGTAGCACCCAAACCAGGGGGAGTCAATAGGTCGGAAGGCGGGATCCCGCCCGTCTGACGGGGTGGCAAGGGGGAGATCCGCCCTCTCCCTGCGGGCGAAGGAACCAGATCGGGTGTTTGTGAGAGCGTCTGTAGGATATGGCTCTGTCCATTGATGGTCGGGTGTCCGCGATATTGCCCGTCTAATGGAGTGGCGGGGGAAGATCTACCCTCACCCCCCGCCCTCTCCCTGCGGGCGAGGGAGCCAGATCGGGCGGTTGTGTGAGCGTCTGTAGGATATGGCTCTGTCCATTGATGGTCGGGTGTCCGCGATATTGGGACCGCCCCAGCATCAATGGACAGAGCCATATCCTACAAGGGGCAGCGGGGGTGATGATCGGGTCGCAGGGCGGAGTAGTGGTAGTTTGCGAGATTCACCAACCCGGCGGGTGTCAGATGGAGCGGTCAGGAGTTGCGGGTGGCGGAGATGTGGCGCAGGACGGCTTCGAGTTCGGGGAGGAGCACGGCGTCGAGGTCGGTGACGAAGGGGGCGGCGAGGCGGAGGGGGAGCGAGGGGTGGGCGTGGGCGAGGAGGGCACGTTCCAGCGGGCGCAGGCGGGTGCGGGCGACGCGCAATTCGACCTGGGCGAACTGGCCGCTGGCTTCGCGGACGAGGGCAACGGCGCGCTCCACGGCGTAGGAGGCGGGCGGCGGGACATCGGCGGGGGCGACATCGGGTTGGGCGTGGACGCTGCCGGGCAGGTGCGGGTTCACCCCGCGCCACCAGGCGACGAAGCGGGGCCGCATGGGCAGGTGGAGGAAGAGGCCGACGGTGGTGGGCCGCAGCCCACGCAAGAGGCGGCGCAGGCGTTCCACCGCTTCGGGCGGGGGGAGGCGGGGCAGGTCGTCGACGGCGACGATGGCATCAAAGGCGGCGGGGGGCTGCCAGACGGTGAGATCGGCCATCGCGTAGCGCAGTTGCCCGCTCCGGCGCAAGGGCTGGTCGCCATAGGTCCGCGTGGCGTAGGCGATGTTGGCCTCGGACGGGTCCACCCCCAACACATCGGCCCCCAGGCGGGCCAGGAACCATGCGCCCTGGCCGCGCCCACACCCGGCCACCAGCACCCGCATCCCCGGCTGGACGAGCAGCATCCGCGCCGCCCGCCGGTAGGCGATGAGGCCGGGGGCGGTGAGGTCGTCGGGGAGGTGGGGGGTGGGGGGTGGTGTCATAGTGGAGGATGGGTGCGTGAAACGTGAAACGTGAAACGGGATGGAGGTGGGATGTGTGATGGGTGCGTGAAACGTGAAACGTGATGGAGGTGGGGGGCGTGATGCGTGATGCGTGTTTTGGCTGCGGCGGGATGGGGGCGGCAGCGAACAGGGTGGGCGGCACGCTCAGGGCTTCGGCAGGGAGTAGGCGGGGCGGGACACCGCTAGAGAAGCGAGGTGTTGCGCAGAGGGACGGGTTCGCCCGCTTCGGTGTGTTCCACGTAATAGACGTGTTCGAGGAAGCGGGAGTAGGCGATGACGACCGGCTCTCCATCCCGCAGGGCATTGTAGACCGCCTTATCGACGCGGAAGATGTGCGACTTGGTCCAATCGGTGGCGGCGGGCGGGGCGGGGGCGGGGCTGGACGCCTCCGCCGGGGGACGCGGGGCGGTGGACACCTGGCGGGCGATCTCGGCCAGGCCGCCGCCAAAGCCGCCCGGCGCAGTGCCGGTGGAGGTGGTGGAGCCGGTAGAGGCCGCAGAAGGTGCGGGCACCGGGGGCGGAGCCGGGGGCGGCGGGGGCGTCAAGCGGGCCGATGAGGCGATCGGGAGCGGGCGGTCCCCGGTGCGGACGACGATCCAGAAGCCACCGGTGCGGCCCATGCCGGTGTATTTGCGCTCGATATAGCCGGGCAGGTGCTGGAGGGGGGTGGTGAGGTCGCGCACCCCTTTGATCACGGCCAGGGAGAAATAAACGACCCCGGCGATCATCGCCAGGGTTGCCACCCCGCAGAGGCCACCGATGAGTGGCGACCCGGTGCCATCATCCGCCGTGGTGGTGAACTGGCGCAGGCTCCAGGCGGCGGTGAAGAAGGCCAGCAGGACGAACAGGGTGATGACGACCAGGGTGGAGGCGATGGTCGCCAGGATGGGCAGGCGGTAGTTGACCGGCGGGGCAGTGTTCATCGGCGGTTGGGATCCTGCTGGGGGGGCGACGGGTCGGGCGGGCCGGTCAGCGGGTCCAGTGCGCCGGTGAAGCGGCTGAGCAGGACCTCGTCTTCGTAGCCCTGGGGTGTTTTGACAAAGGCGCGGCGGCGGCCTTCTTCGACAAAGCCGTATTTCTCGTAGAGGCTGAAGGCGCGGCGGTTGCCGCTGCGGACGCTGAGGGTGATTTTTTCGACGGCGTGGGCGGTGGCCCAGGCGAGGGCGAGTTCGACCAAACGCGAGCCGATGCCGATCTCGCGGTGGGCGGCACGGAGCCACATGCCCAGTTCGGCGGTGTGGCGCACGAATTCGGGGCGCCCGCGAACCAGGGAGAGGCCCCCGGCGAGGGTGTCGCAGCTTTGCGCGTCGGCCCCGACAAAGGCGACGAGCAGGAGATCGCTGCTGCCGAGGGCGATGCCCATCCAGCGGGCTTCGAGTTCGGGGGTCACGTCCCAGTGGGGGCGCAGGAGGTAACGACCTTCGGCGGCGACCTCGTTGAGGGCCTGAAGCAAGGGGGGGGCGTCGTCAGGCTGGGCCAGGCGCAGATAGACGGCCTGCCCGTTGCGGGCGGTAAACTGGCGCTCGACCCCCTGTAGCGCGGGCTGCTCATAGTGGTACTCGTTGCCCATGCCTTATTATAGGCGGGGCGGGGGCGGAGCGTCAAGATGGAAGCGAGTGGTCAGTGATCAGTGATCAGTATTTAGTAATCCGAATCACTGACCACTGATCACCGACCACTGACCACTGCCGCAGGCGCGTGGGCGGCGATCC
>JBBSEL010000283.1:0-5719 GCA_038239755.1 Chloroflexia bacterium
GCTTGCCCGTCGAGCAACAGGTGGATCGGGGTGGGGTGGTCATTGGCGCGGAACAACAGGTCGATCCGTTCGCCCTGGAAGGCGATGGATCCCTGGCCGTCGGGCGAGGTGGCGGTGATGACCGTGCTGGCGGCGAGGCTGGGGGCGTTGCCGTGCCAGGTCATCCGCAGGCTGATCGCCGGGCTGTTGGGCAGGTGCGCGCCCGTGTCGGCCACCGGGAAGCGGTGGCTGTAGCTTTGCAAGGCGGTGTAGGCGGGGCGCGGCGAGAAGTCGGCGTTGACGATCTGGAAGTAAGTCGCCGGTTCGTCCGGCTGGGGGGCCGGGTCGCGGAAGTTCCAGACGAACATCACCCCCATCCACGACCACTCGGCCCGCGCCCGTTCGTAGCCCTCGACCAGATCTTGCGCTTGCGTCTCCTCCGACACCGAGCGCCCCCAGGTGGAGGGTTTGCCTGTCCAATCGGGCGGCAGGCTGATCCAGGCGTATTCGCTGGCCCAGACCCCCTTGCCACCGTCGCCGTTGCGTTCCATGATCTGCCGGGTGAGGACCGGGCGCGAGAAGTTCAGCCGCTTCAGATCGGTGCGCCGCTCGCTCGGCGGGTAGCCCAGCCCATAGACCATGACGTTGCCGATGTCGAAATAATCTTTCGCCCCCGCGTCGTACATCTGCTGGAGATAGATCAGGTCGCTGATGTTGTCTGGCCCGCGCTCCTCGGTGGGGGCGAGGGGGGCCATGAGGATTTGCGCGTCGGGGTTGGCCTTTTTGGCGGCGAGGTAGGCCGCTTTCAGCAGCGCGGTGTAGGCTTTCGCGTCGGGCGGGCCGCCCCACTCCCCGATCAGGTTCGGCTCGTTCCACAGTTGGAAATAGCGGATCTTGCCCTTATAGCGGCCCACCACGGTAGCGACAAAGTCGGCAAAGTCCTGCACGTTCTGCGGCGGGGCGTGCGACACGGCTCCGTCGGCGTGGACCCAGCCGGGCGGGGCATCAATGCGGGCCAGGATCTGGAGGCCGCGCTGCTGGGCACCGTCCACGATGGCATCGTACTTGGCCCAGGCGCTGACGTTGCGTCCCTCGCGGGTGTCGGTGAAGTTGCCTTTGCCCGAAATCTCGATATCGTGCCAGGGGAACGCTTGCCGCACCCACCTGATTCCGCCCTGCCGCACCATCTGGAGCGTCTGATCGACCTTCGCTGGCTCCACTTCTTTATCCAGAAAGACGTTGACCCCCAGCGGTTGCACGTCGGTCGCGGCGATCGGGGTGAGGTCTGGCCCCCAACTGACCCCCAGGTTGGTCCAGCTATCGAGGAAGGCCAGGCCCACGAGCAGGCTCACCACCCCGGCGGCCAGGATCGCCAGCAGCAGGCTGTTGCGGAGCGGATGGGGCCGGGCCGGGCGGCGCGCACCCGTCGCCAGCGGGATCGGGCGGGTCGGGTGCCCACCCACAGGCCGGGGCGGGGCGGGGAGTTGGGTCATCACACGGTATAACGCCGCACTCAGGCGTGGGTTGCACGACGGTCGCGCAGCAGGGCCGCGATCACGCCGAGAATAGCGGCTAGCAGGAGGGTGGTGAGGAGGGCGAAGGGGAGATAGGACCGCTCACTGCGCACGGTAAAGCCGTCAAAAATCACGCCTGGCCCATCGGGGATCAGGTCCACCGTATGCAGGCCGGGGGCGCGCTCGCTCGTTAACCCGGCCACCACCGGCACAAACGTCTGCGCTGCCCCGGTGGGGCTGGTCAGACCGGCGGCACTGACCACACTCGCCCCGCTCACCCGCGAACGGGCGGCGCTGAGTTGGGCGGAGTCGATGTAGGGGCGACCCTGCGTGTCGCGGGGCAGGGTGGCGGCCACCCCGGCGGTGCTGCCGTCCACCGTGACGAACAGCCGCGGGGCCAGCGCCCCGGTGGGGCTGATCGGCCCGCTGACCGCCAGAGCCAGGTCGGTGCCCACGAAGCGGATGCGGATCGTGTCCGAGGCGACGGTCGAAACGAGGCTGACCCCCTCGTTCGCCTGCGGGTCGCGCTGTACCCGCCAGCCGGGCGAGGCAGTCACCGGGGCGGCCAGTTCGTTATAGGTGCCCGGCCCGGCCAGTTGCCCGCTTGTTGCCGCCGCCTGGACGCGGTTATAGACCGGCTGAGCGACCCAGTCGGGGCTGACCATCTGGAAATAATATTCGGCTTTGTTGGTGGGGATGTCGCCTACCTGGCGGAAGAACCAGATGGTGAACACCCCCGCCCACGGCCAGTGCTGCTGCGCCCAGGTGATGCCGCGCACGGTGTAGTCGGCCTGCTGGGCGGGGGTGACGCTGCCCCAGCGCCGCTCGGCGTTCGGCGCGGTGCTGCCGGGGGTGGGGTTGGGCACCAGCGCGTTGTCGGGGGCGTTCCAGCCATACTCGTTGAACCAGATCGCCTTGCTCGCGTCGCCGTTGCGCTCCATCACCCCATGCAGCAGTTCCACCCGGCGGAAGTTTAGCACATTCTCGGCGGGCGGATCTTCGGGCGGGCGGTCGAGGCCGTAGGCGTTGGCGGCCATGATGTCGAAGGCGTCTTTGGCCCCGGCCTGGTACATCTTGTCCAGGTAGATCAGTTCGTTCAGGTTCAACTGGTCGGGATAATTATCCAGCGTGGTCGCCAGCGGCGCGGCCAGGATCAGCACGTTGGCGCTGGTTTCGCGGGCGCGGCGGGCGGCCTCTTTCAGCAGGGTAACATACCCCGCCGGGTCCACCGCTTTCCCGGCGTACCACTCGACGTTCAGGTTCGGCTCGTTCCAGATCTGGAGATACGAGACCGGAGTGCCCCGGTCCTGGTAATGCTGGATGAAGGTGGCGACGAAATCGCCAAAATCTTCCGGGTCTTTGGGCGGGGCTTCGGGGTTGCTGCCGTCCTGCCGTGCCCAGTCGGGGGCGCGGTCGAGCCGGGCGATCACATGGAGGCCGTGCTTGACCGCCAGATCGACGATTTCATCGAACTTGGCCCAGCTACTCTTTTGGTGGGCATCGTCCCAGAAAACGCCCTTTTTAAACTCCAGTTCGGCCCAGGGGAACTCTTGCTTGATCCAGCTGATCCCGCCCGCCTGGATCATGCTCACCGTCTGCTCTTTCTTCCAGGGATCGACCTCTTTGTCGAGAAAGACGTTGACGCCGTAGGGGTTCACGTCGGCCAGGGGCAAGGGCGCAGGCGTGCGCGTGGTGGTGGGGGGATCGGCGGCAAACGGGGCAAACCAGATCGTTTCGGCCACCAATGCCACCCCCAGGATCAGGACAGCCAGCGCCATAAAGCCGCGCCGCCGCGCCGCGCGGGGGGGCGGTGCCGTGCTTGTTGCCGTAGGTTGAACCAATACTGTGTGCTCCTCCGGACCGGTGGGCGCTGGGGGCAGTGCCCATCCCACCGGTAACTGGTGCTATTATAGCACCCTCCCTCCGTTCCGGCAAACGGGCAGTGTCATCAGTTATCAGTCTTTAGTTATCAGTTATCAGTTTTTTAGCCGGGGGCCGCCGGGGTGGATGCGCCTTGCGTGGGGAGGCAGGCTCCGGTATACTGCCCCTATGAAAGCACCGTTTTCCCTCTACCGTTCTGGCGTGGGCGTACTGCTGGCGCTGGTGCTCGGTCTGCTGGCGGCGTGCGGCGACACGGCGACCCCCACCAGCCCGCCCGCGACCCCCCTGCCGACCCCGGCCCCCGCGCCAACCGTGGCCGCCGGGACCACTCCCGCTGCTCCGGGTGCAGGTGGGCGTGCCCTCGGCACCGTCACCCCGCAAGCGAACTACAGCCTGCGGGTCACCCGCGACGGGCAAGTGCTGAAAGAACTGACGGCGGCGGAGATCAGCGGGCTACCCCAGCAGGCCCCGGATATCGGCGGGCGGCCCATGAGCGGGGCACGCTGCCGGGCGGTGCTGGCCCTGGCCGGGATCATGGACGCGCAGACGCTGACGATCCACGGCACCGACAGCACCCGCAGCGGCCCCGCCACCGTCACGCTCCCCTGGTCGGCCATCACCGACGACGTGTTGCTGGGCATCAACCAGCGCGGCGCGACCAAGTTCTTCGGGGCCAATCTCCCCGGCGAGCAGTGGGTGGTCGATGTGACCGAGATCGAGGTGAAGTAGGCGGTAGGCGGTAGGCAGTGAGCAGGACTTGGTGCCCGATTTATTCGTACCTCGTACCTCGTACCTCAAACCTCATTTCTCCACCACCCGCACCGCTTTGCCCTCGCTGCGTGGCACGGTTTGCGGGGGTTGGAGGTGGACGACGACGTGGATGCTGAGGGCCTGGTCCAGCGCAGCGGCGGTGTGGTGGCCTAGCGCGTGGACGGGCGGGCTGTCGGTGAGCGTGCCGCCCAGGCCCGCGTAGAACGCCTCGCTGACCTCGACATTGACCGCCAGTTGGGCCATCGGGCCGCTGCGGTCCACCACGATCTGGTAATACGGGGTCAGGTCGGGGATGCCCAGGATCACCCGCTCGATCTCGGAGGGGAAGACGTTGACCCCGCGGATGATCAGCATGTCGTCGGTGCGGCCTTTAATGCGGCCCATGCGGCGGTGGGTGCGCCCGCAACGGCACGGCTCCGCGCTGAGGCTGCAAATGTCGCCGGTCCGATAACGGATCATCGGGAAGGCTTCTTTGGTCAGGGTGGTGAAGACCAGTTCGCCCTCGGTGCCATCGGGCCGGGGGTCGCCCGTTGCCGGGTCGATGATTTCGGGCAGGAAATGGTCTTCCCAGACATGGAGGCCGCGCTTTTCCTCCACACATTCGCAAGCCACCCCCGGCCCCAGGATCTCGCTCAGGCCGTAGATGTCCACGGCGGTGATGCCGAGGCCCCGTTCGATAGCTGCCCGCATCTCCTCCGACCACGGCTCGGCCCCCAGTATGCCAAAGCGCAGGTGCAGCCGCGCCAGGGGGATCTGGTGTTGGTGGAGGTGTTCGGCGATGTTCAGCGCATAGGACGGCGTGCAGCACAGCACCTGCGCTCCGAAGTCTTGCAGGAGCATCACCTGGCGCGGGGTGTTGCCCCCCGACACCGGCACGACCGTGCAGCCCAGCCGCTCGGCCCCGTAGTGCAGCCCCAGCCCGCCGGTGAACAGCCCGTAGCCATAGGCGTTATGCACCACATCGTCTGGCCCCACGCCGCCCGCCGCCAGCGACCGGGCGCAGCACTCGGCCCAGGTGCGGATGTCGCGCTCGGTGTAGCCCACCACGGTCGGCTTGCCCCGCGTGCCCGACGAGGCATGGAGCCGCACCACCCGGCTGAGCGGCTCGGCAAACAGGCCGAAGGGATAGTGGTCGCGCAGGTCGCCTTTGCGGGTGAAGGGGAAGCGGCTCAGATCGTCCAGGCTGTGCAGATCGCCGGGGTGCACCCCTGCCGCGTGGAACTGCTGCCGGTAGAACGGCACCCGCTCGTACACCGCCGCCAGCCGCAGCCGCAGCCGCTCCGTCTGCATCTGCTGGAGTCGTTCGCGGGGCATCGTCTCGATTTCCGGGTTCCAGAGCATCATCGTCTCCTTTCCGGGGGTTGGGGGCTAGGGGTTGGTGACTGGGGTCAGGGATCAGGGATCAGTTGCCTTTTTAGTATACCTCAAAAGCCGCCGATCATTGCTGATCATGGATGTTGCCAAATTAGGGTGTAAAGGCGACGATCCCTGCTGGCGTAGGGGCGTCCGGCGGACGCCTGGCTGGGGATTGCAACCCCGTCAAAGGGGGCACCCTAATCGGGCGTCCGCCGGAC
>JBBSEL010000284.1:0-5701 GCA_038239755.1 Chloroflexia bacterium
GCGGAGGTCAGGATGTTTTAACCCTCGCATACGCGCAATCTTAAACCCCAGAGGGGCGGCAGACGGTAGCCCACAGTGCCAACTGTGGGAGCGCCGCCCCTTTATTTTTAGCCCCGGAGGGGCGGCAGAGGAATGCCACCCCGCGCACGTCTGCCGCCCCTCCGGGGCTAGGATCTGGGGCGGCTGGTCCCCACGGCTCACGCCGTGGGCTACCGTCTGCCGCCCTTCCAGGGCTGGATGCGTCCGGCGTTCTCAGAGTAGAAGGGACGAGAATCATGCACCCCCCGGCATAAACACGCACCTATACCCCAATTACTCCGCTTTTGTCACGATCCTTGTCACGGTCTTGTAACGCTAGTACCTTCTCCTGGTGCCCGGTATATGGTTTAATTTACCTAGATCAATCGGCGACGGGCGGAAACCCCCCGCTCGTAAAGGGACAAGAAGGAGCCGGACATGAACCGTTACAGCACGACCACCCCCACCAAGCCGTACCGCCAGGGGCTTTTGGCGCAGGCCCACAGGCCAACCCCGAACCCGAACAAGGATGTTCCGACACGCCCGCAGGGCGACGGGGCGACTCTGGCGGCGTACATGACTGCCGATAGCGGCGTGACCACCGGGCGGGCGCGGCGCGTGCCTGCCGCCCGGCCCCAGGTGCAAACTCCGCCGCCCGTCGCCACCCACCTGGAGCTATCGCACGGCTGGCAAATCGCGGCCAAGCTGAGCTGGATCCTCACGGCGCTGCTGACGCTGGGCCTCTTCACCGCCAGCCTGCCCTATCGCTACGAACAACTGGCCTCGCCCACCCTGCGCGCCAACCAGACCCTGGCGACGCTCCACCTGCCCGCGAATCTCTACGCCAGGTATACGCTGGCGCTAGAAATCACCGTCGCCGTGGTCTTTACCGTGGTCGGCGGGGTGATCTTCTGGCGCAAGTCGCAGGACGCGGTGGCGGTGGTCGTCGCCTTCATGCTGCTCCTGGGCGGATCGGCCATGCGGCCCATCGTCACCACGATGGACGCGCTGATGGCCGCGCAACCGATATGGACCCCGGTGATCCACTGCCTGACCTACCTGACCTGGCTCAGCGTCTTCACCTTCTTTTGCGATGCCGACCACCAGCGTGATCGTCACCCCGAACACCACCCAGCGGGTTTGCTGGCGCTGCCGCCGGTCGGACAAGTGGCGATAGCGATAGATTTGCGCCGTGCTGCTCGCCCCGAACATGCCCAGCGCCAGCGCTAGGAACGCTTCCGGCGACCACGTCCATGGGCTGAACGGCGAGTTGGGGAAGAACTCCCACGGGATCAGGATGAGCGCGGCGAAGGCCAGCAGGCCCGCGGTCCAGCGCGGCACGAAGCGCCCGTCGGGGAAGATGCCTCCTACATCCCCCGGCAGATCGACCCGGTGTTTGCCGGGGACGGTACCGACGCGACCCTGCTCTACAACCTGAGCACGCTGACCAGCGTGTACCTGGCGATCCTGGTCACGCCGCTGACGATGGGCATCTCGATGCTGCGCTACCGGCTGTGGGATATCGACACGCTGATCCTGCGCACGCTGGTCTATGTGCCGCTGACGGCGGTGCTGGCCGGGGTCTATTCGGCCAGCATCACCCTGTTCCAGAAGGCGTTCATCACCTTCACCGGCGACAAGTCGGACGCGGCCATCGTCATCACCACGCTGGTGCTGGCGACCACGTTCACGCCGATCAAGAACGCTTTGCAAACGTTTGTGGACAGCCACTTCAAGGGCGCGCCCGACCCGATCCGCCTGCTGAACGCTTTCAACGATCGTGTCCAGAAGAGCGTGGCCCGCATCGACCCCAAGCGGATCAGTTGCCGCCTGCTCGATGAGACGACCCACGCCTTCGAGGCACAGAACGGCGCGATCTACCTGGGGGCGGCAGAGGACGAGCGCCTGGTCCATGCGGTGGGCATCGCGCAGGGGGCCGCCGCGCTGAGCCTGCCGCTGGAAGCCGGGGGCACGCACCTGGGGCGGCTGGTGCTGGGGCCGCGCCGCGCCGGGGTGGACTACACCGCCCAGGATCAGGCCCGGCTCGAAACCACCGTCGCCCTCGTGGCCGACGCGCTCTACTCCGCGCACCCGCTCCACTCGTTGCGCCTCCAGCACGCCTCGTAACCCGCGGATCGCCCCGTGCCGCAACGGCCCGCCCCCTCTCGCCCGCCGGGACCGGGCGGGCCATTGCACATCCCCAACGCTTGACGGACATGGCTCCGCTGACAGATGAATAGCCGAACAGCTTGTGCCACGATCCATGCCGGGGACGTTCAGGCACAAAATAATTCGACTGATAGGGCTGTGTGTCGTCAATGGGCAGCAGCAGGATCGGCCATCCGCCCAGGAGGCGAGCGGCGGCGGGGTGATTGTCCCCCACCGTGCGGGGCACGTTCCCCAGCCCCGCCGAGGCGGCGAGGATCAGGGGCTTACGAGAGGCGGGATACGTAGGGAGAAGCGGGGCAGGCCGGGGGGAGACCCGGCCAGGAGGCGGGATCAGCGGGAGGGGAAAAGAGCGCCCCACGATCGCGGCACGGCATGGCGGCGTAGACACATGCCGGGACGGTGATCATGGGGCGTCGTGACAGCGGGAAAAGCTAGCTGGCCTGCTTACGCAGCCATTCGTCCCATTGGGCGGCGTGGGCGGCGCGTCCGGCATCGGTGACGCGCCAGAGGCCCCGGCCTTCCAGTTCGGTCAACCCTTCCACCTGTAGCTCACGCTGGGCGATGGAGAGGCGCTGGCCGAACTCTGCCGGGGGCGGTTGGGGCACTTCGGGGAACCAGCGGGCCACCGCTGCGATCACATCGCTGCGGCTGGAACTCCCCCCCGCCGTTACCAGCGCGTGCAACACGGGCAGTTGCAAGCGGCTGGCCCCCGGCAAGCCCAGTTTGCGCCGCACGCCGGTGGGCGTGGGACCGGGCGGGGTCGAAGGCGGGGCGCTCACCGGCGAGGCCCCCGGCGGGGTCACCGAAACGCGACCTTCTTGCGAGACGAGGTAGACCGAGACCCGTCCCGCGCCCAGGAACCACCGCAAGCGCTGCAAATAACGAATGTAGCTGGCCCGGGCGGGCAGCGCCAGGGTGAGATCTACATCAGGGTCGGCTCCGCGCCCCAGCGCCAAATCAAGCACCGCCTGGGCAATCCAGTTGCGCGCGATGACTTCGGGCCGGGTCGCGCGGGGTTGGCCGGCCTGCGCTCCATGTGTGTACATGGAACTAGGCCAGCCGCGCACGCTCACCAGCCGGTGGACCACCTGATCCCCCACCAGGCGCTCGGCTACAATCTCCACCCCTTGTTCGGCCTGAAGCGATTCGCCGGGACTGAGGATGGTAAACCCTTCCTCCTGCTGCATATGCTCCAGCACGCGCGCCTGAACTTGCCCTTCCCAGAACCACTCCTGATCCCGTCGCCACTCTCCTTCCATACTAATAAATGCCCTCCTGAACAGGCGCAACTCCCCGACCATGCGGGTTGTCCTGTAGAATATTCTTTTGTTGCTCGCCGTATTTGTTACGCATTTGGTCAACTCACCAGTATATTATGTGTCCACAAGTGTTGGATTTCTGCCTATTAATTTGCTATTAATTAGCACGTTACCTATTGACAAGGGGAAACATTTTTGCTATGATGGCCCTGATAACACAACAGACCAATTGCGCTAAGGCAACTGCTCTTTCCTTTCCTGAAAATTATACAGGCGACAGTAGACCGGCGGCAACGCCGGTCTACTGTTGTCCGTGGCCGCCCCCGTTCGTGGCGGGCACGGGGGTCGGGTCGCCGTTAGCCCAGCCGCGCTGCCCGGCCACGCGGCGCACACAATAGGCATAGAGCGCGTCGAACACTGGCAGCATCCGCTCGACCATCTCCTGGTCGGTGTGGACCAGTGCGTTCATCCCCTTGGCGACGGCGCGCAACCCTTCGGCCTCGGCAATCGCATCGGGAGCCTTCGTCTCTGCGCCGTGGACCATATCGCCCAGCAGCACTAGCGCCGGGTTGTGCTGGTCCAGCTTGTATTCGGCCAGCAGCAGGTCAAAGCTGCTCCGCTCGCCCAGGTCCGAGTCTTCAGAGATCGTGTTGTGGAAGGGCAACGCCCCCCCCGCGACCTCTTCATCCACCTGATCCCAGTCAACATACATGATCTGCGCGCGTGGATCGATATGTCGCAAAATCAGCCAGGCGCACGCGGCACGATCCAATCGCACCTTGGTCCGGGTTACCCACTGCATGTGTCGTCCCCTCCTGGGCTACAAAGATGCCTGCCATTATTATAGCAGATGACCCCACCCCACCGTAGAGAGTATGGAGAAAAGAATATTCTTCGGCAGAAGAAGCAGCGAATCGAATATTATCCTCGGTTAAATACTCATTCTAAATCTAAGAGGGATAAACAACCTGCCCATATTATAACATAGATTGCTGCAAATGAATAGTCATGCTTGACAAGGTATAGCTCGCCTGATATAATGACGCCAGTCCAGGGATGTGCTTGCCTGTGCTTGCGCCGCGCCCCGGCGGACAAGTGCGCGAAGGGTAGCATATCCCTTACTTGCGGCTATACTTCACGGCTAGAGAGGTCCACCCTCCTGATGCATCACTCATCCGCACCATATCGCCTGTTATGTCTACTCGCTGTCCTTAGCCTGCTGCTGGCCGCCTGCGATAGCGGCACCGCAGCCACGCCCACGACGATAGCGCCCCTATCCGCCACCGCCACCACCGAGGTCCCGGCCAGCGCCCCGACCGTCGCGGACACGGCCACCAGCGCGCCCGCTCCTGCTGATACGGCGACCAGCGCCCCGGCACCCGCCGACACCGCCACCAGCGCCCCGCCTGCCGACACAGCGACGGTGCCCCCGGCGGCGCTCAGCGGGTCGCTCAGCTTCCTCGTCTTTGGCGAACCGGCAGAGTCGAAGGCGTTTGTCGATGTCGCCCAGGGCTTTCAGGATGCCAACCCCGGTGTCACGATCAACACTGACGCGGTGCCGTCGCAGCCCGACCACCTGCTGAAGCTCGCCACCGCCTTCGCGGCGGGCGACCCGCCCGACGTGTGGGTGATCGACTACCGCCGCTTCGGCCTGTTGCAGAACGCCGGGGTGATCGAGCCGGTACAGCCATATCTGGACAAGAGCACCATCATCCACGCGACCGACTTCTATACGAAGCCGCTGCAACCGTTCACGACGAACGGCCAGTTACAGTGCCTCCCGATGAACATGTCGAGCCTGGAGGTCTACTACAACAAAGACCTGTTCGACAAGGCCAAAGTGCCCTACCCCAAGGCGGGCTGGACCTGGAATGATTTCCTCCAGGATGCCATCGCCATCACCAAACTGAGCACCCCCGACGAAAAGATCTACGGCGTGGGCATCGACCCGCAGTTGATCCGCTTGGCCCCCTTCGTCTGGCAGAACGGCGGCGATATCGTGGACGACCTGGTCCATCCCACCAAATTGACGCTGGACACCCTGGCGGCCAAAGAAGCCTTCCAATGGTTTGTGGACTTACAGGTGAAGTACCATGTGGTTTCCAGCCAGGTGGAAAACGCCTCGGAGCAAGACCAGACCCGCTTCCTGTTCAACACGCTGGGCATGTGGCTGCTCAGCCGCCGGGTGGTGCCCGCGCTGCGCACCTCCAGCGGCTTCACCTGGGACGTGGCCCCGCTGCCGGTGGGCAAGCAGC
>JBBSEL010000285.1:0-5697 GCA_038239755.1 Chloroflexia bacterium
GGACAGCGATCCCGCTACCCCCTATGCAGACGGCGGCCCGCACGATCGTGCGGGCCGCCTTTTTGATTCATCTTGCCACTAGAACAAATTTTCTAAAAACGAACATTTGTACTGCTAGAGAATCGGGTACCGGTATTGTCCGATTCTTTTGCGAAAAGAGTCACCAAAACCCTTGCAAAGTGGGGTACTTGCTGCTATAATGTGAACAACGTGGGGCGAAGTGGGGAAAAGTGGGGCAGATTGTGGATAAACACCCCGCCCATTGGTCGCACTCGTATTTCCTCCCAGCCGACGGTTGCCGTCACCAACCGTCGGTTTGGCATCATCGGGCAGTGATCTCGCCCCGGCCCACCCTGGCAGGTGAACCGGGCACCGGGACCGCCGCCGATGAACCCCGATAGGTTCGGGAGTGCTCCGCTCTGGCAGGCGCGGCGCTCCGGGCCACCACGACGGAGTCGCCGGGCGCGCCTTATTGCGCGTGCCCGGCGCGGGCCATCACGCGAGGGCAAGGACGGATGTTCCTCGGACGCTTCAACCACACACTGGACGATAAAGGGCGGCTGGCGATCCCGGCACGCTTCCGTTCAGATCTTGTAGCGGGCCTGGTCATCACCCGCGGTACTGACCGCTGCCTCACCGTGTATCCCCTGGCGACCTTTGAAGCCCTGGCGGCCAAGCTCGACGCCCTGCCGTTAGGCGACGCGAACGCCCGCAATCTGCGGCGCGCCGCGTTTGCCGCGGCGGAACCTGCCGAGTTAGACAAGCAGGGCCGTATCATCCTGCCCGAACGGTTGCGCGCGTATGCCAGCCTGGGGGCCAATGTTGCGATCGTCGGCATGAACACGTTCCTGGAACTCTGGGACCTCTCGACCTGGGAGACCCTGGAAGGCGAAGTGGAAGCGCAGGGCGACGTGTTCGCCGCGCACCTCGCCGGACAGTTCTAGCGCAGGCCGGACGATGCACATCTCGGTACTTTTAGAAGCCACCCTCGACGGCATGGCGGTGCTGGCCGGGGGGCGGTATATCGACGGCACGCTCGGCGCTGGAGGCCACGCGGCGGCCATTCTGGAGCGCTCCGCGCCCGATGGCCGGTTGTTGGGTTTGGATGTCGATCCCTCCGCGCTCGCCCTGGCAGGGGCGCGGTTGACCCCCTTCGGCAGCCGAGCCGTGCTGGTCCATGCGAATGCGGGCGATCTGTCGCAAGTCGCCCGCACGCATGGATTTTCCCCGGTGGATGGGGTGCTGCTCGACCTGGGCGTCTCCTCCATGCAACTAGACACGGCGGAACGCGGCTTCTCGTTTGGAGCTGACGCCCCGCTGGATATGCGGATGGACCCGACCGATACCGGTCGCCCCACGGCAGCCGACCTCGTCAACCGGCTGCCCGAAGGCGAACTGGCTGACCTGATCTATCAATATGGTGAGGAACGCGGGTCGCGTCGCATCGCCCGCCGCCTCGTGGCCGAACGCGCACGAGCGCCGATCACCACCACCGGGCGGCTCGCGGCGGTCGTCCAGTCCGCCCTGGGCGGACGACCACAAGGGCCACGGGGGCGCACCCATCCGGCCACCCAGACGTTTCAGGCGCTACGGATTGCGGTGAACCACGAGTTGGACGTGCTGCCGCAGGCATTAGAAGGGGCACTCGATGTGCTGCGCCCCGGTGGGCGGCTGGCCGTGATCGCCTTCCACTCGCTGGAAGACCGCATCGTCAAGCAGTTCATCGCGCAAGAGGTCAAGGGCTGTATTTGCCCGCCCGACCTGCCGGTGTGCCAGTGTGGTCGCACCCCGCGCCTGCGATCCGTCAGCCGGGGCGCGATCCAGGCCAGCGAGGCCGAACAGGCCACCAACCCCCGCTCGCGCAGTGCCAGGCTTCGGGTGGCCGAACGGATTTAAACAAGTTGTCAGAAATCAGAAAACAGAAATCAGAAGCGTATTAAAAAGCTGATCGCAGCCTTAATTATCAAACAACCGGCTGATTTCTGATGTCTTATTTCTGTCTTCTCGCATCTTATGTCTTGTTAAAGAGCAATAGCATATTGACTCAATGTGCTATAATCTGTTATAGCACACATGTTCTAAACTGTCAAGTAGCACCACCGATCAGAAGCCAAACCGTTGTTGTCGGCCTTCTGACTTCTCACCATTCTTGTAATAAGGGGAGAGCGATCATGGCCTTGCGTGTAGCCTTGCCGCGCCCGATGGATAGGGTAGACGAAGACGATGTGAAGCCGGTCGAAGCGGTGCGCGCGCGCCGCCTCACGCTGACCAGCTACCTGCAACTGGACCCGGCGATCCGCTTTGTGATCGCCCTGGCCCTGGTGGCGGCGATCAGCCTGTTCTATCTGGTGCAAACCAGCAATGTGACCGAGCTAAACTATAAGGTGCAGAACCTCCAGAACGAGCATACCCAACTGGTGCGCGACCATCAGACGTTGCAACTGGCGATTGCCCGCGCCCAGTCGCTAACCCATATCCGCGATGTGGCCGTGAACAAGCTGCACATGGTCCCGGTGGGCGATCAGTATGAGTATCTCGGCGTGCCGCTTGCGGGCGCTGCCACGGGTGCCCTCCCGGCGACCGGTGCGGCCCCGCCGGGGCAAAGTGCCGTCCCTGAGGGGGGTGGGGGCACCCCGTAATGGTGCGGCCCTCCCGGCACAACCTCAGCCTCCGGGCTGAGGTTTCGGCTTAGAATCCGGGTCTTTTTGTTGACATAACTAGAGACGAGTGATTAGTGGTTAGTGGTTAGTGGTTAGTATTGAGATCTTCAAGGTGTGAATAAAAGCGGAAGCCTAACAAACAATCTAACCACTAACCACTAATCACTAATCACTCGTCACCGCCTGAGGACGTTGTCCTATGCCATCGCAAACATTACTTCGGGGCTGGCGTATTTGGACCATTTTGCTGCTGTTTGTCGCCTTCGGCGGCTATATCGCGGTGAACTTGTTCAAGGTGCAAGTGCTGGAGAACAAGGCTATGGCCGGGAAGGTCGAGGCCAACATCACCAGCACCGAGCGGGTGCAGCCTAACCGCGGCCTGATCTACGACGCCGGGGGGTATTTGCTGGCGGGCAACGCCGTGGCCGAAGACCTCTACCTGGACAAGAACCACAAGTCGGACACCGACCTGCGCACGATCACCGACCTGCTGGCCCCGATCATCGAAGAAGCGCCGGACGAGTTGTACGACCGGGTGCAGGCCGTGACCGGCATTTCGCCCATCCTGCTCCACCGCCGCCTCGACCCCGACGCGGCCAACCGGGTCAACCAGTTGCGCGAGCGGTCGTTGATCCGCAGCAGCGTCTGGCTGGATCCGGGGGCGCGGCGCGAGTACCCCAACGGGACGGCGGCGGCCCAGGTGCTCGGCTTTGCCGACTACGACAACAAGGGCCAGTATGGGATCGAAGAATTCTACAACGACCAGTTGGCGGGCACCCCCGGCGAGGTGACGGCGGAGCGCGACTCGGCGGGCTATGTACTGCCAGTGGGCGATTCGCACACCAAGCCCGCCATTGACGGATCGGACCTGACCCTGACCATTGACAACGCCGTGCAATATCTGGCCGAGCAAGAGCTAGAACGGTCGATCAAGGACTACCAGGCCAGCGACGGCCTGATACTGGTCATGGACCCGCACACCGGCGGGCTGCTGGCCGAGGCCGCCTGGCCCAAGTTCGACCCGAACGACTTTACCCATGTCACCGACTGGGGCCTGTTCAAGAACCCGGCGGTCAGCAACCAGATCGAGCCGGGATCGACCTTCAAGATCCTGACCTATTCCGCGTCGATCGATGCCGGGGCCGTCACCCCCGACACGACGTTCAACTGCGCCGGGACGATCATGGTCTACGGCTGGCCGATCTCGAACAGCGATCACACCCCGCACGGCACCGAGTCGATGACCCAGGGCTTCAGCCGTTCGTGCAACATCGCCGCCGATTTCGCCGCCACCCAACTGGGCGAGGCCGGGTTCTACAAGTATATCCAGGCCTATGGCATCGGCCAACCGACCGGCATCGACATGGCAGGCGAGGTGCCCGGCACGCTCTATCTGCCCGGCACCGAGAATTACAGCCCGATCAACCTCTATACCAATGCCTTCGGTCAGGGCGTGGCCGTCACCCCGCTCCAGATGATCACGGCGGCGTCGGCAGTGGCGAACGGCGGCAAGCTGATGAAGCCCCACGTCGTCTCGCGCATCAGCCGCAACGGCAAGGTGATCCAGCAGAACGACCCGACGGTGGTGCGCCAGGTGATCAAGCCGGAGACGGCAGGCCAGGTGCGCGACATGATGGTGGCGGCGGTGGAAGAGGGTATCGGCAAGCTGGGGTCGATCCCCGGCTACCGGGTGGCGGCCAAGACTGGCACCGCCCAGGTACCCGGCACGGCAGGCTACAACGGCGCGGGCACGCTCGCCTCGGTGATGGCCTTCATGCCCGCCTACGACCCGAAGTTCACCATCTATATCCTGCTCAACCGGCCCCTGTCCAGCCAGTGGGGCGCGACCACCGCCGCGCCGTCCATGGCCCGCCTGGGCGCGCAACTCTTGCAATATTACAAAATCCCGCCGACGGAGCCGATCCCGCCGACACCCGGGCCGTGACGAGTGGTCAGTGGTCAGTGGTCAGAAATAAAAAACCCGACCACCAACTACTGACCACCAACCACCACCCCCCACCCACCACCCACTGACCACTGCCCACTGACCACTGACCACTGACTACCACCGTATGTACACACTCGCTGACATCTTAACCGGAACCGGGGGGACGTTGGACCCCGAAGGCGCGGTGCCCCTCGACACCGTGTTCACCGACGTGATCATCGACTCGCGGCAGGCGACGCCGAGCAGCCTGTTTGTCGCCCTCCAGGGGCTGGCCCAGGACGGGCACGAGTTCGTCATGGATGCGCTGGGGCATGGGGCGCGGGGCCTGCTGGTGCGGGCGGACTGGCAAGCGCCCCTGCCGACCGGGCCGGGCGTGGCGGTGATCCGCGTGGCCGATACGCTCCAGGCGTTGCAGACGTGGGCGCGCTACTGGCGGGGGCGCTTCCCAGCCCGCGTGGTCGGCATCACCGGCAGCATCGGCAAGACGAGCACCAAAGAGGTCACGGCGGCGGTGCTGGCGCGGCGCTTCAACGTGCTGAAAAGCCCCGGCAACCTGAACAGCCAGACGGGGCTGCCCCTCTCGGTCCTGCGGCTCACCCCCGAAACCCAGGTGGCGGTGTTCGAGCTGGGCGGGGGCGAGTGGATGGGCGAGATCACCCGCCTGACCGAGATCGCCCAGCCGGAGATCGGGGTCATCACCAACGTCAGCCACTCGCACCTGGCGAACATGGGCACGATGGAGCGGCTGGCCGAGCACAAGTCGGAACTGATCCGTGCCCTGGCCCCGACCAGCACGGCGATCCTCAACGCCGATGACCCCTACGTGATCGCCATGCGCGCCGTGGCACCGGGGCGGGTGCTGACCTATGGCCTGGACCCCGGCGCCGACCTGTGGGCCGACGAGATCGAGAGCCAGGGCTTGAACGGGGTGCAGTTTACCCTCCACGCCGGGACGGACGACTCGCGCATCCGCCTGCCCTTGCTGGGCGCGCATAGCGTCCACACGGCGTTGCGGGCGGCTGCCGTCGCGGTGGCGCTGGGCATGAACTGGGGCGACATTCTGCGGGGGCTGCAAACGCTCGACCAGCA
>JBBSEL010000286.1:0-5653 GCA_038239755.1 Chloroflexia bacterium
TCTTGCAAAGTCGTTAAACGAAGCGAGATCAGTCGATGTAGGGGCGTCCGGCGGACGCCTTGCTGGGGATCGCTGCCCTGACCGGGTGGGGCACCCCAGCAAGGCGTCCGCCGGACGCCCCTACACCCGCAGTAGGGGTTTGCCCCGGTATGGTGACTTTGCAAGCGCTGTAGCAACAGCCAATGCGGGTATTGCACTGGCCGAAAATTCATGTTATGATCAACACCGGAGCGTGTAGGTAGTATCTTGCACAGGAAGGAGAGCAGGCATGAATCGGCAGCAGGCAGTGATCCGGCTTCCCACCGTCCTCATCGTAGGCGGTATCCTCCTGCTTGCAGTGGGCCTTTTTGTAGTGGGTGGGACGATAAATGAAGGGGCACCGCTTCTGCTGGCAAGGTTGGGCGTCGGCGGTGCAACCAAGGCACCGACACCGCCCGCGCTAATGAGGGCGGCGGACGACGGCACCCGCTTCACCTTCGATGTCGCCACCCGCCAGTGGGTAGATTCTCCAACCCCAGCAATCGCTCCTAACGACAAGTACGCGGCGATACGAGCGCGGGCAACGCAAGAAGCCGTCCCCGTTCCCTCGGCGACCCGCTTCTGGCCGCTGCCCACCGTGACCCCCGATCTCACCCCCGCCGCATGGCCGCCTGATGCCCTCCCTTATCGGGCTGCCGGGGCGGGCTACATCATCACAGGTGCCCCACTGGGCTTGTCGTCCTCGACTTTTACGGATACCAATCTATGGGCTGAGCGATTGCCGGATCGCTTTATCACTGTCCATGCGGGTGGGGATGGCTATGCAGGCGATCCAACACAGGGCTTGCTGGTGATCTCTGTTGGCACCCTCCCTCCCCACCGCACCCAGATCGGTCCGATTGAGACGTATCATACTCCCAGCAAAGCCGGGCCGGTCACGATCACCGACGCCGTGGGCGAGCGCCTGACCCTCCAGGCCGCCGACGGCATCCGCTTCACCTTCGATGTCGCCTCCCGCCAGTGGGGGAATCCGTAGCCCGCTTACCTTGCGGGGCGTGCCGTCAGGGGTCAACCCTCGGTAGGTTCCGCCTCACGACCCGCTGCTGTGGCATCGTCCGCGTCCAATGCCTGGGCGGCCAGTTGCACCGCGCCGGTCTTGTCGTCGGGGGCCAGTTGGCCGGTCTGGACGGCGGTATCGAGCAGGAGTTTGAGGCGGCGCAGCCAGGGGCCGGGCGGGCGGGCGAAGATCGCCTGGAGTTCGTTGCCGTCGAGCGGGCTGCCGGGCGGGGCCGGGGGCGGGGGGGCCTGCACGGCGATGGCTCGTTCCTCTAGCCGGTCCAGGTTGAGCAGCCCCCGCTCGATTGGCTCCGGTTGGTAGCCCAGCAGATCGGCGCGGGCCTGGGCCAGCAGGGCGGGCCACAGCGTCCCCGCCTCGTCCAGCAAGCGGCGCACGGCCCCATCGGTCCACTCCTCGCGGTAGGCCAGGGGGCGCAGGTGGAGTTCGATCAGGCAGGCGACCTGGGCGATAAACGGGGCCGAGAGCGAGAAGCGGGGCAAGGCTTGCCGCGCCAGGGTGGCCCCCACCAGTTCGTGGCCGAAGAAGCGCCGCCGCCCGCTGGGGGTGGTCAGCGCGGTGGCCGTTTTGCCGCTGTCATGGAACAGTGCCGTCCAGCGCGAAAGGGGCGTGGCTGGGGCACCCTCCACCGCCAGCAGCGTATGGTCCAGCACGTCCATCACATGGTCGGGAAGCTGGCTCACCCCGCGCAGGCCCGCAATCTCGGGCAGCAGGCGGGCCAAACTGCCCTCCAACTCCAGCAGGCGCAGCCCCGCCGCCGGGTTGTCCGACACCAGCAGGGCGGTGAAGGCGTCGCGCCGCTCCAGCGGGCTGTCGGCGGCCTCCACATTGGCGATCAGTTGGGCCAGCGGGGGGTCCAGGGTCAGCAGATCGGCGGCGGCATCGGCACTCACCAGCCGCCATTCTTCGGGGGGCGCGTTCGATTCGGTCATAAGAGGATCACGAATGGACAAGATTTTGTTGCGTGGGTTGGTGTTCTATGGCTTTCATGGTGTGAATCCCGAAGAGCAAGCGTTGGGCCAACGGTTTCGGGTGGATGTGACGCTGTGGGCCGACCTCGGTCCCGCCGCCGCCAGCGATGCGGTGGCCGACACAGTCAGCTATGCCACGGTCTACAAGCGGGTGCGCGCCCTGGTCGAAGGCCCGCCCAGCGCCCTGCTGGAACACCTCGCCGGGCAACTCTGCGCCGACCTGCTGGCGCTCGACCCCCGGATCGCCCGCGTGCGGGTGCGGGTGATTAAGCTCCAGCCGCCGCTCAAAGGGGCAGCGGCGGGGACGGCGGGTGTGGAGTTGACCCGCTCGCGCTAACGGCTTTAACCCATTCCTCTCCGACCGTCCGGCAGACGCCTTCGACAAACCAGCTTGCTGCACTTGGCCCGAACGCGCCGGGTACGAGCTTCCATGCTTCAGCAATTATGGGGTCACTATCCGCCGCTTTCTCGTATTTTTCTTTCAGATCCGTTGCCACCCATTGGTGGGCCGCTTCCTGTCCGGCTTGGTAGGCCGGGGTTATCGTCTCTTGGATGGCTGTCCGCATTTGTTCCAGCCTGGAGATGTCCCCGCCGAACAAGTCATCCTCCTCACCGAGGAAACCCTCAATGATGCTTACTAATTCGTCCGGCTCGGGCACCCCAACATAAGCATGTTTCCCGACTTCCGCAGTGAAATCAAAACCCCACACCAATTGCTCTAACCGGGCATATGCCTGTCCCAGGGCGAAGAGCCAATGCGCGGGTAGCTCCTCGTGTTCACGCACAGCTCACTTCCCATCCGGCATGTACTGCGCCCGGTAGGCCAACGTACCTAACGGCCTCAACAGTATATCATACGGCGGCGCGTTCTCCGGGTGATACTCGAAGACGGCGCGCTCAAAGTATTGGACGCGGTAGGCCGGGCCGTCGGGGTCGGCGGCTTCCATGAACTCGTCCGAAAGTGGATAGCCCTGTTGCACCAGGCCGCCGTGCGCCTGCCAGTAGGTCAGGAACGGCCCGCCTAACCACTTGCCGGTCGGGGCGAACAGGACCGCCTCCGGCCCGGTGTGCGCCGTCTGCCCCGGCGCGCCCTGCGGGTAGAGCTGGCGATAGAGGTCCGCGCCCAGCCGCCGGAGGGTGACGCCGCCCGTTGCGCCGGGAGGCTGCTCCAGCACGCCGCGCTCGAAATACTGCACGGTGACCGTTGTGCCGTCGGCGGCCCGTTCCTGCAACGCCTCGGAGACGGGGTAGCCGGGCTGTGGCAGCCCCCCTTGCGCCGTCCATTCGCGCAGGAACGCGCCACGTACGCTCTTGCCCGTTGCGGGGAAGGTGCGGATGGTCGCCGCCGCGTTGGGCAGGGTGCGGTCGAAGAAGTCCGCGATCTGCCCCTGCACTTCGGGGATGGTGGGGCGGGTCGGCCCGCCGACCGGGGCGAAGACATGACCGGAATTCTGCACCATCACCAGCGATACCGGCGCGCCCACCGCCCGCAATGCCGCGTCCAGCTTTTGCGCGTGGATGGGGGCGACCAGATCATCCTGATCGCCCTGATAGATCAGGAACGGCGGGGCATCGGGCCGGGCATAGGTGATCGGGCTGACGGTGCGGACCTCGGTGGTGGTGGGAGGGTGGCCCAGCAGCAGGAACGCTTGCAGGATGTTGGCCGGGTTCTGCGCGAACTGGCTGAAGTCGCTCGGCCCGCTGATGTCTACCACGGCCTGGACCGCGCTGGACTGGTCGGCGTAGCCGCCCTGACCCTCGAATCCGGCATCGGGACCGGCGAGGCCCAGCATCGCGGCGAGGTGCCCGCCCGCGCTCTCGCCCCACACGCCGATCCGCGCCGGGTCGAGGTGGTATTGCGCGGCATTGGCCCGTAGATAGCGGATCGCGCATTTCACGTCCTCGATCTGAGCGGGCCAATGATAGGTGGGGGCGAGGCGATAGTTGACCGCAACGACGACATAGCCTCGCCCGACCAGAATCTCGGGTGGGACGATGCGGGGGATCCACGATTTGTCGCCGCTCTCCCAGCCGCCGCCGTGGATATAGACCGCCACCGGGGCGGGTTGCGCGTCGGGCAGAGGTGGCGTGTATACATCCATCAGCAGCGGCACCCCGCCTGCCGTGCAGTAGGTCACGTCGCGCTGGAGGATGCCCGCTTCGGGTGAGGCGCTGACGACGGGCACGAACGGCTGCTGGGGGTAGCCGGTCAGCAGGGCAATCAGGAGGAGGAGCGCGCCCCGTGCGCTCCATCGCTCCATTTGCCGGGTTGTCCCTCGCGTGCGGCGCATAGGCGGGGTAGGGAACGAGCGTCCGACAGAGGCGGCACACGTTCCTCGTGCGCCGCCTCTGTCGAGCCTCTAGCGGTTGATCCTGCTTACGGGACCGGGGTTGGGACCACGATGGCCCCGGTGGCAAGCCCGATGAGCGCCAGGGGGATACCAATGATAAGAGCGATGATCGCGACGATAATGAACGCGATCACGCCAGCAATGATAGCGATGAGGATGGCCTTGGTATTATCCACACTGGCGGCTTCTCGGATACCGATGATGCTGGCGATAATGCCCAGCACCAGGGCGATCAGGCCGCCAATAATGGGGATAATTTGGGCGAGTTGGAAAATCGAGGCATAGCCGGTCACGCGCAACATTTCGCCGGTGTTGGTGGTGCCCTGAAAGAACGACTTGGCGACAAAGGCGAGCAGCCAGGAATCGATCAGCCACCAGACGAGGGTGCTGATAATGGAGGTCACTAAGGTGCCGATAATGGCACCAGCGCCGTGGCTGCTCACCAGTAACCCATTGACGATGCCCGTGATGATGGCGACGGCAACCACGATCATCCCCGCCGTGTTCGTGGCAGTGAGATCTTCCGCCACCGCTTTGTAGACGGGTGCCTTGAGCGTCAGAATACCCATCAACCGGTCCATCATGGTGTTCGCCGGGGCCATACCACTACTACTGTTCGGAACCATCGTTACTCTCCTTCTGAATTGGGTGATTATTCCACATACTTATTTATCTACCTTGCTGGCTAGCCAACCAGCCGGGGCGCAGTCACTGCGGTACTGCCGAAGGTTAGACCGGGCGAAGCGGGGGACGAGGGCGGGAATCGCGCCGGTGTTGAGGTTGCCTGGTTCTTTGCTTTGGTGCTGATTGTACCAGAAAAGTCGGTGCCCCGTGTGCGTTTTACGACTTTTTTAGCCTCAATACACATACGGATTTCCGCAGTGTTGCGTTACTATTTGCCGCCGCCCCCATCCCCGTCGCTTCATTTGCCGGGTTGTTACTCTGCTGAGGCGTATCGGCTGGTAGCTGCTGTTGCCTGAGTGGGCATACAGCGTGGCATTTGTGCGGATGAATGAAGATCGAGCATAGGGGCAGGAGGCTCTATGCCATCATGGCTCTATATCTGAGTCATCTGCCTCACTTAACGCGCGTTCCAGCAGCGGAGTCACCCCTAATCGCTCTGCCCATTCTCGTATGTAATCCTGATCCAATTCTGGCCCGCGCACTTTAAGGACGGCTAATACGTCAAGCCACTGCCGCTCGGATATGCCGCCACCCATTTGATACCACAGGAGCTTGTGCAGCACCGTGTTCTCCGGTGAGGACATGGTAACCAA
>JBBSEL010000287.1:0-5644 GCA_038239755.1 Chloroflexia bacterium
GGCATTTGCCACAGCGATGTTCACTATCGCGCCGGGCGCTCCCCGATGGGGCCGTTGCCGCTCACCCTGGGGCACGAAGTCGCCGGGGTGGTGGAACAGGTCGGCCCCCGCGTCCAGAAGGTGCGGGTGGGTGACCGGGTCTGTGTCCACTACCTGCTGAGTTGCGGCGAATGTTTCTACTGTTCTACCGGGCACGAGCAATTCTGCGAACAGGGGGCCATGCTGGGGCACCACACCCCTGGTGGCTACGCCGAATACATCGCCGTACCCGACCGCAACGCCGTACCCTTGCCCGATTCGATTCCGTTCGAGCAGGGGGCGATTCTGATGTGTTCGGCGGCCACCGTGTTCCACGCCCTGCGCAAGGCACGACTCCAGGGCGGCGAGACGGTGGCGATCTTTGGCGTGGGCGGGCTGGGGATTTCGGCTCTGCAACTGGCGCGGGCCTTTGGCGCGCTCGATGTCTATGCCGTGGACCTCCACTCCGACAAGCTGCGGCTGGCCGCCAAATACGGCGCGATCCCGGTGGATGCCACAGCGGGCGACCCGGTGGCGGCGATCCGTGCGCTGACCGGGGGCCGGGGGGTGGACGTGGCGCTGGAGGTGATCGGCCTGCCGGTGACCATGCAACAGGCGGTGCAGGTGTTGGCCGTGCTGGGCCGGGCGGTCATCGCCGGGGTCAGCAGCCAACCGCTCCCCCTCGATACCTACCGCGACTTGCTGGGCCGCGAAGCCGAACTGATCGGCACCAACGACCACCTGCGCTACGAACTGCCGCTCTTGCTGGAACTGACCCGCCGGGGTCAGCTCGATCTGTCGGAAGCGGTGACTCGCACCGTGCCCCTGGACGCGGCGGCGATCAACGCCGTGCTGGACGACCTCGACCAGTTTCGCGGCGCAGTTCGCACGGTGGTTGTGCCCTGACGGTGCCTGCGATCCGGCGGCTGGCGAGCTATAATCTCCATCAAGGGGCGGCGCGAGGGGCGGCTGCCGGGTTGCTGGCCGATTGGCAGCCCGACGTGTTCTGTCTTCAGGAAACCCGCGATCCCGCGATCTTGCTGACGGCGGCGGGGGAGGCTGTGCCGAGCGTGATCTGGCAGCCGGTGCCGGGGCATGTTTGGGGCAGCGGGTTGGTAGTGCGTGGCGCGGCGACCCCGATCCCCTTGCCGCCTGATCTGGTGGGCTGGGTCGCCGCCGCCGCGATCCCGGCGGGCGACGGGCCGGGTGCCCGACCGGTCCATGCCTACAGCATCCATGCCCCGCCGGGTGCGGTCCGCTCCTACACGCGGATGGTCGAGCGGATACTGGACGTGGCGGTGGAGGGGGCAGGGGCGGCGGCAGACCTCGTGCTGGGGGGCGACTTCAACGTGGTCGTGGGGCGACGCGGGGGCGACGAGGCGATCCACATGAGCCGGGCCGAACGGGCGATCCTGGACCGACTGGAACGGGATCTCGGTCTGGGGGCCTGCTGGCAGGCGGCGCACCCCGGCGAGCCGCTGGGCCGGACTTTGCGCTGGCGGCACCGGGCCGACTCGCTGCCCTATCACTGCGACGGCCTGTTCGTCCCGCTCCCCTGGCTCCCGGCGCTTCAGGCGTGTACCATCCTCACCGGGGATATATGGGAAGTCGCCAGCGACCATCACCCGGTCGTAGCGACCTTCCGCTCTGCCTAATCCGGCCTACTTATCCAGCCCGGCCCGGTTGCCGCATGGCTGGCCCGCTCGGCAGGGGCGGGTGAGTCGCGCCCCTGCCTGGCTCCTCGGTGGGGCAGCTCGTCGTCGGCACAAAGCGGCGGCGGTAGTAGAGGATCGCCAGCAGCAGCCCGTACTCGATGAGGACGGTGCCCACCGTCAAGAACTGGTCGAAGTAGAAGATGAACAGGTTGACCCCGATCAGCGCCAGCAGCAAGCCCCCCTGCCCCGCCGCCACGGCATAGCGGTCGCGCCCCAAGAGCAACAGCCCGACGGCGACCCGCAAGAGCAACCTGGTGAGGATGACCAGCCCCAGCCGGATCAGGAACCAACCGCCCCCACCCGCCGCATTGATCTCGGCCTCGGTGATCAGTTGGAGGCTGAACCCCTGCTGCTGGGTGGTGGCGACGGCCAGGCGGAGAATCTGGTTCTGGATCAGGGTCAGCGCCATCAGGCCGAACAAGCCCGCGATCAGGCCGACCTTGAGCAGCCGTCGCCCGATGCGGCGCTGTTCCCAGGCACGCACACGGCTCGTCATCCGGCGGCCCCAGGTGGGCGGCGTGGGCGGGTGGACCAGCCGGTCATTGGTGACGAAGGTCAACAGCGCGTCGGCCAGCGGGATCAGGTCGGGGCGTTCGGTGCGGCGGGCGAGGCGGCGCAGCCGTTCGCACAACGCCGCCTGTTCGGTGCTGTCCAGGTCCCGGTCGAGCACCTCGCCCATCGTCTCCAGCACGCGGTAGAGTTCATCGCGGGCGCTGAGCGGCGGCGGACGGCGGGCTATCATATAGACCAGCACGGTCAGCAAGAAGACCGCATAGATGATCGGGGCGGCCAGGGGGTGAAAATAGTTGTTGTTGCTGGTGATGAACTTGCCCACTTCATCAATAAAGAGGCCGAAGCCGCTGCCGCTGAGGATGGCCGCTGCGGTCAGCGCCCAGCGGTTGCTGAGCAAGAGGGGCAGCAGCGCGGCGACGAACAGCAGCAGCCCGCCCCACAGCAGGTGGGCGATGTGAAACTCGCCGCTGCCGAGTTGGGGAAAGCCGGTCAGGGTGAGATAGATGCGGGTCAGCCCCACCGCCGTAGCGAAGCTCCCGACCGTGAGCAGGGCATAGTGCGCGGCTTCGGCTCGGCGCACAGGGGTGCGAATATGCGATAACATACGGGGGCTTCCTCTCTGTTCAAAATGACGAGCGGGCCCCGGTGGACCGGAGGTTGGGGTTCGTATGTCTGATTATCGAGAGGATGCCGGATAAGTTATCTGCCTGGGGGTTGCCAGTGGGCCAACCCCACCTGATTGTGTAGAGGCCATAGTCATCGGTCGCTTGGATCTACACCAAGCGACCGATGCCGCGCCGGGGGTAATGTCCTGCGCCCTCGTCTGCGCTGGGGGGTGCTGGCACCGCCGCCTGGTGGGTGTTTGTCGGGCGCAGAAAGCCCCGATCCCACACTGCGGGATCGGGGCCGTTTGCTGAGTGGGCCTGTTTAGAAGTTGGGAGCCGGAACCGCGACCGGCGCATCAGTGCTGGTCGGGACTGTGGCGGCGCGCGCCAGGCTGTCGGCCACTTCCAGCAGTGAGCGGCCTACGGCGACCGCGTTGTGGGCATCGCTGTACTTGCCCGCCTGGTAGGCGGTGTAGGCGGCGCTATAGCGGGCTTGCGCGGCGGTCAGGTAGGTGCTTGCGTCGCCTGCGCCCCCCGTCGCCTTCAGCACGGCGGCTTGCGCGACAAGCTCATTGTAGAACCCGGCCAGTTCGCGGCTCGACTGTGCCTGGGTCGGGGCCGTAGCGGTCGTGCCGCCCATGCCCATGTGGTCCCTGCCGAAGCCGCGCCCGGCGTTAGTGGTATAGGACGGCAGCTTGTCGGCTCCTAGCGCCTGTTGCATCAGCAGGTCGGCGGTGCGGGCCAGGGTGCTGGCCGCCTGGACGGTCGCCGCGGCCTTGCCGAACTGGCCCGCGGTGACGGCGCTCTGGGCCGACGCGAGTAGGCCATCGGCCTTGCTCACCCAATCGGCGACGGTGGCGGTGTCCATCTTGCCGGTGGCATAGGTCAGGTCCGCCTTGACCGAGGTGATCAGCCCGGTGGTCGCGCTGATGACGCGATTCGCGCCGTCGGCGGTGGTTGCGCCGCCATCATGCCCCTCGAAGCCGGGGCCGCCGAAACCGGGGCCACCGCCGCGCTGGCCGCCGAAGCCGGGGCCACCAAAGCCGGGACCAGCGCCACCGGGACCGCCGCGCTTCCCACCGTTCGGGCTGCCGGTCTTGGCTTCCGGCGTCGTGACCGGGGTCGTGGCCGGAGCCGGGGTGGTGGCTGCCTGGGCGGCGGGGACCGCCGGGGCGCCCCCCAGACTATCTGCCGAGGCGGTGTGGAGGGCGATGCTGCCCACCAGCGCCGAGGCGGCCATCAGCACGCTCAAGGCCAGCGCGCCTGCTACTACTTTCCAGTTCATCAATTAAAGCTCCTTTGTGCAAGCCATCAGCCGCGGTGTATGACGAGAAAACGGCACCCATTGCCGCCTCTCCTGCTATTGTAGAGCCGTATCATTAAGAAGCGGCGGCTAAATTATTAAGATTTAGCCGCCGTCCATAATTGTCTATAATCTTGTGCCCCGCCCTGTTATCGTGCTGGGACGGTCGCCCGTGTGATCAAGATCCGGTAAATGGTGAGGAACAGCAGGCTGAAGCCCGCGCCCCAGTAGTACAACGAGACCCACATATTGCCGCTGTCGGTGCCGCTCAACACGCCGTGGAGCAAGGTCAACGCGAACAGGAGATAACTGAGCAGGTGGATCATCTGCCAGGTCCGGTTGCCGATCTGCTTGCGGACATAGAAGGTGAACGAGACCAGGATCGACAGGTAGAGCGAGGTTTGCCCCAGCCCCACCCACACTTGGCGATAGCCCGTGCTGGCGAACGGGATCACCACCTGGATCAGATTGTAGCCGATGTATTGGTCGGCCAGCAGGATCAGGGCATGGAAGGCGGCGAAACCCAGCCCCAGCAAGCTGGTGTACTGGTGCAGGTCGAACGCGGTGAAGACCCCCGGCCAGATCCGCGCCATCTTGTTGGTGATCAGCAGCCCGCTTGCCATCGAAATCCAGATCAGCCCGAAGGCGACGAAGGCGCTGGCCCGCGAGAGATACCAGGCGGCTTTCGGTTCGGTCCCCACCAGTGACCCGGCCAGCGTCGGCACCCAGAACGGGATGCTGATCAGGGCGACCAGCGCCCCGACCACAACCCCCCCGACCAGCAGCGACAGCGGCAAGTTGTTCGCGGGCGGGGCCACCGGCGGGATCACCGGGGCTGGGATGGGGGCGGGCTGGACCCGTGGCGTGAGGCTGCCATAGGGCCGCAGCGGGGTGGTCGGCGTGGTCGGGGGCACGCTGCCCCCCGGCCTGATCCGCCTCGGCAACTGGGTCTCCTCGGTCGGTGGCCGTCTACGTTCCATCGTCCGTACTCCAAACATAGTCCGCAAGGCGCTGGCTGCGCAGGAGCTCGCCCGTTTCCAGCACCAGCAATCCGGCCAGGGTCGGGCGGGCTTCCAGCCAATGGAGGCCCGAGGCGCTGCCCAGCAGCAGGATCACCTTGGCGGCGATCTCGGCCTCGCCCGCCGACGGCCCGATCACGGTCGCCGACAGCACGTCGGTATCTGCTGGAACCCCGCTGCGTGGGTCGATGATGTGGTGTTGCCAGGTGCCGTTCTGCTGCCAGCGGCGGTAATCGCGCCCCGACGTGGCGACCCCGCCCCCCCGAATGTCCAATAATTCTAGCTGCGTGTCGGTTGGGAATTCCAGGCCTAGCGGCGCATCAATGCCGATCGGCCAGCCCGTGCCGTCGCCCGTTGGCGCGCTGACGGCGATATCGCCCCCGGCGTTGACCAGAGCCGGGCCGTGCGCGGCCAGGCGGCGCAGCGTCTCATCGACGGCCCAGCCCTTGGCCGTGCCGCCAAAGTCCAGCC
>JBBSEL010000288.1:0-5639 GCA_038239755.1 Chloroflexia bacterium
CGCGTTGTGCGCCTTTTCCTGGCGCTGGAAGTCGCAAAACCCGAACGGGTACGAATTGGCTGCCGGACCTGCGTCGCCCACCCACCTTCGCGCCCCCCCTGCCCGCCAGGCCGAGAACGGCCTGGCGGGACTTTTTGCCCTGAATTGCCGGGACCACCGGTCCTGGATCGTGGGACCCCTAGTCCTTGACAGCATTGTACAGATTAGCCTATGATCAGTGCTAAAGCAGCGATTGTGCTACTGTGCATGATCGCCACTGGATGCTGTGACGACGGCAGAATATTAATACCGTCGGTCTCTGGGCATAGCCGCTTCTGACTTACGACTAGCCATGCGCCATCTCTACCCACACACGCGCGGAATGGCCGTATCTTTCCGCCTGTGCCAGAGGCTTCTCGACCCCGACGGGTGGAGAGCCTCCGCAACGGTTGGCAGGGGTATGAAGCTGCGTTCGAAAGAGGCTGTCATGAATAGTCCACCGCTCACATCCATTAGTCCCCTGAGCGAGAAATTCGCCTGGTTCCGTCGCGCCTACGCCTGGTTAGGCCGGGTGCCCGGAGACGATGACCTCCAGCGCCAGCAAGCCGTGCTCATGCAGATCTTGCTGCTGATGTTTTTCATCGTGCTGCTCCTGGTGGACCTCCTGAATCTCGCCCTGGGAGGGCTAGAGGCGGTCACCCCGGCGGGGCTGGGGATCAGCGGCGTCGTGCTGGCGCTGATGGCCCTGGCGATAAGGCTGCTCCGCCGGGGCTACTTTACCCCCGCGATCGGCCTGGTTGTCACCATCTGCCTGGCAGGGATCACCGTGGGGCTGGTGCAGCGAGGATTGCCCACGCACGAAGCCTGGCTGAGCGCCTTCATCATCCCGATTCTGCTGACCGGGTTGCTCTTAAAACGGCGCTACTTGCTGCTTACCACAATGATCAATGTGGTGATTGTGGTCGGGATCTATGGGCTGGAGCAGGTCCGTCCGGGGGGGCCGATCCCCGCGCCGCCCGGCACGGTTCCCACCAGCGCCACGGTGATCATCTTCCTCCTCGCGCTCAGCCTCAGCAGCCTGTTTCTCGACCAGTTCGCCAGGGCCTTCCGGCAGGCGTTGCGGCTCGCCGCCAGCCAGACCCGCGATCTGGAGCACGCCCATGCCCTCTTGCAGCAGCACGCCGCCGATCTAGCAAGGGGCAATGCCGAGTTGCAGGCCGAAATCGACGCCCGGCACCAGGCCGAGGCGACATTGCGCGAGAATGAGCAACGGCTCTTCCAATTCCTCGAAGCGGTCCCCCTCGGCATCGCCGTGTTTGAGGCCGAAGGGCGACCGTATTACACCAACCGGGCGGCCCAGCGCATCGTCGGGCGCGAGCCTGATCTCCAGGCCCCGATCACCCAGGCCGCCCAGCTCTACCACGCCTACCTGGCAGGCACCAATGAGATCTACCCCGCCGATCGCAGCCCGACGGCCCGCGCCCTGGCCGGCGAAGCGGTCATGGTGGAGGATGTGGAGATCCGCCGGGGCGACCGGATCGTGCCGCTCCAAACCTGGGGCGCGCCGATTGTCGATGCCGCCGGACACATCACCTACGCGATCCTCGCGATGGCCGACATCACCGAGCGCAAACAGCGCGACGCCGCCCTGAGCCAATCGCTGGCGCGTTTCACCCAGGCCTTCCGCGCCATCCCCAATGCCCTGGTCCTCACCCGCCTGAGCGATGATGTGATCATCGAACTCAACGAGCGCTGGCCGACGCTCACCGGCTATTCCCGCGAGGAAGTGATGGGGCGCCCGTCCGATTCGTTGGACCTGATCAGCGCGGAGGATCGCCAGAGCATCAACGTGGGCCTCCAGGCGACGGGCTTCACGTCCCTGCATGATCACGAGGTGATGCTGCGTTGCAAGTCGGGTGAGCAGCGCAATGTACTCATCTCGATAGAGGTGCTGGAGATCGATGGCGAGCCAATAGCGCTCACCGTTACGCACGACATCACCGAACGCAAACGGGCCGAGGCCGAGTTATGCTTGCGGGCGCGGCAGCAGGCAACCGTCGCCACGTTGGGCCAGCGCGCCCTGGTCGCCGCCACCCTCGATGAGCTGATGAGCGAAGCAACCCAGCTTGCTACCGCCGGGTTGGATGCCGACTACTGTGCCCTCTCCGAGTTGACCCCCGACGGCGAGAAGCTCCTCCTGCGCAGCGTCTACGGCTGGCCCGCTGAGTTGGTCCGGCAGGTGGGGGTGCGGATCGACCGCACCAGCCAGGCCGGGGCGACCCTCCTCGCCCGGCAGCCGCTGATCTTGGATGAACAACATCCCCAGCCCGAATTTGGCATGTCCGCCTATGTGCTTGATCGGGGGGCGATCAGCGCGATCAGCGTGGTTGTGCCCGGCGCGGAGCAGCCGTTTGGCACGCTCGTCGTCCACAGCACCCGCCGCCGCACTTTCACCGACCACGATGTCTATTTCCTGCAATCGGTGGCGACGTTGCTGGCGGCGGCGATCGAACAGGAGCGCAGTGTCGCGGCCCGCGCAGAGCGCGATGCCGCCGAGCAGGCCAACCTAGCGAAGAGCGAGTTCCTCTCGCGCGTGAGCCATGAGCTACGCACCCCCCTCCACGCCATCCTCGGCTTCGGCCAACTGCTGGAGATGACCGAGCTATCAACCCTCCAGCAAGAGAGCGTGAACCATGTTCAGACGGCGGGCCAGCATTTGCTGGCGCTGATCAACGAGGTGCTTGATATTTCCAGTATCGAGGCCGGGCGGATGGCCTTCTCCCCCGAACCGGTGTTGCTGCGCGATGTGCTCGAAGAAAGCCTGGTCCTGATCCGGCCCATTGCCGACCAGCTCCAGATCGTGATCAGCACCCCCGACCTGGCGACGGCGACACTGCTTGTTATCGCCGATCACCAGCGGCTCAAGCAAGTCTTGCTCAACCTGCTCAGCAACGCGATCAAATATAACCGTCGCGGCGGGCGGGTGGAGATCGGCTGGGATGCCCCAACGACGGCATCGCTGCATCTGACAGTCCGCGACACCGGGCGGGGCATCCCGGCAGACTTTCTCCCCCGGCTATTCACCCCGTTTGAGCGGGGCCTGGAGCAAGTCGAGGTGGAAGGCACCGGGCTGGGGCTGGCCCTGTCGCAACGGCTGATGGGGGGGATGGAGGGCCGGTTGGGATTGGAGAGCACCGACCCCACAGGCAGCACCTTCGGGCTGAATATCCCGCTCGCGCCCGATCAGAAAGTCCTCCCGCCGCGACGCACCGCAGCCACACCGATGCTGCTCCCCATCACCGGGCCGCCGCAGACCTTGCTGCTGATCGATGATAACCCGTCGAACCTGCGGCTGGTCGAGCGCATTCTGGAGCTGCGCCCGCGCCTGAAGATCCTGGCGGCGCAGCAAGGGCAGCAAGGGCTGGAAATGGCCCGCACCCACCAGCCCGACCTGATCTTCCTCGATCTCCAGTTGCCCGACCTGGGGGGCGATATGGTCTTGCAATACCTGTTGGACGACCCGGCAACGGCGGCGATCCCGGTGGTCATTTTCAGCGCCGACGCAACGCCGGGGCAGATCAGCCGCTTGCGGGCGGCAGGGGCCACCGACTACCTGACCAAACCCTTCCGCGTGCAAGCCTTCCTGTCGCTGATCGACCGGGTGCTTCAGAAAAGTGACGTGCTGGCCCAATAAGGGCGGCGGTCGGAGCGATCCTAAAGGGACCTGTATACACGATCCAGCGGATCCGGCCCCGGTGGGCGGCGGGAGGGAACCCTGCCGCCCACCGCCGCGTTCGGGGGCACGCGCACCCGGCATCGGCCCGGCGGCGTTGTGTACTTGGCTCATAGGCGGGTCTGATGATCGGGTGTTCAGTGGGCGTAGAGCACCCGCAGCCGCAATAGGTCGAAGTTGGCGCGGCCATAGCTTTGCCTCTTCAATAGTTTCAGCCGATTCACGTGCCCCTCGACCGGGCCCTGGCTGTAGGCCTCCTCCAGCCCCGCCTGCACCGCCCGGAAGTCGCGCAACACTCCGCGGGCAAAGCTGCCCATCTCCGGCACCCCGCTCGCTTGCGCGACCTCGACCCAACTCGCTAACTGATCGCCTTGCCGCCGCCGCACCAGCGCCTTGAAATCCAGCACCAGCCCGTAGGCCACCGTCACTTCCTTACTGGCGCGACCCAGCGTCATGACTTGTTCATATTCTTCCGCGTTCAACTCCCCGACGGGCTTCAGTAGCAACCAGCGCAATTGGCGGGCACTGGGTCGGTGCCGGGGCTGGGGCTGGTGTCGATCCGCGTACGCCCCGCGCCGCAACGGCACCCCCTGTGCTTGCCGAACTTCGGCCATGTAGCTCGCCACCATCGTGTAGCCGCCGGGATAGCCCCGTTCACCGACCTCCACCCATAATTGCCGTGCATTGCGACAGCCCGCTTGCCAGCGCTGCTGGAGGTACTCCTTGTGCGCTTCCAGCTGACTGCCGCGCCGCTGATGTGGTTGATGTTCGCGGAAGTGCGCTTGGTGGACCCACTTACTGACCGTGTCGCGGTTCAATCCGAGTTGTCGCGCAATGGCGATCAAGCTCCAGCCGAGCTGGTGTAGGCGCTGCACTTCGTTGTAGCGGGTCAGGCGCTCGGCACGGCGGGCCGCACTGTGTGCGACATCGCGCCGAGGGCGGCGGTGTGGAATACGGCGGAGTTGGTCGGTGGAGACTGGTTCGCCGACGATCCCCACAGCCGCTGGGGGGACAACTACAGGTGGGGCGGCGGACACCGCCTGCGCGGGCTCCAGCGGCTGGAGGGCGGTGCATAACTCGGCATGCAGCCGAGTTAGGACGGCTTCGAGCGCATCGCCTAAATTCTTGAGGACATGAAAGCGGTCGGCAATCTGCCGGGCCAGCGGAGCTCCCTGCCGAGCGCCGTCGGCATAGGCACCGGCGCGATCCCGGCTAATCACCTCCACCCCAGGATGGTGGACTAGCCACGCAGCCAAGCTGTCGGCACGCCGGTCCGGCAAGAGATCGATGGGATGGCCGTGCTCTAAATCGCACAGAATGGTGCCGTAGGTGCGCCCTTTGCGCCAGGCAAAATCATCCACTCCCAGTACTCGGGGAGTGGCAGCCGGCTCCCGGAGGACCAGTTGACGTACGAGCCGCAGGAGCGTGCGAGCGCTGACGGGCATAGCCAGCGTATCGGCCAGGGCTGCGCCAGGCTGGCCACCGAGCGCGAGGCCGATCTGTTGTTGGGTGGCGGCCAAGCGGAGCGTCCGTTGAGCATGGGGCCGCGCCAGTTGCGGGAGGCGTTCGCTGAAGATCCAACGGGGGCATTGGGGCGTGCGACAGAAGAAGCGGCGGACGAGGACGTGCAGGCGGAGGGCGGTACCTGCGACCGGCAGATCGGCCAGCGTGCGCCGATAGGAGCTATGGACGCGCCGGGACCCTTGCTGGCAAATGGGGCAGCAGGCCGTCGGGGTGCTCACGGCCAGGCGCAGCGTGATCAGCGTGGGCGTGGTCTCGATGTGATCGAGGCGCAGTCCCGTAACACTGGGAAAGAACGGCGACAGCATGCAGACCTCCTGGATAGCCTCAGGGAACACCGCTGAGGTACCAAGAGTATACAACGTGCGTCCAAGGGTCCCTCGATCAGCAAACCTGCCTATGAACC
>JBBSEL010000289.1:0-5605 GCA_038239755.1 Chloroflexia bacterium
GGGGGACGCCCTGCTCGGGTTGCCTCGATCCTTGCGCGTTCGGCATGTTGCTCTGGATCCAGCCGATCTTATTAACCCGTTCATTTGCCGGGCGAGATCCGGTTGGTGTAGGGGCGTCCGCCGGACGCCCTGTCGGGGAGTCCGTGATCCTCGCCCATTCGATAGAAACAGACCCTACACTAGCTAGCGCAATTTCACCTGCTCGCCGCGCTGGCCGTTGGTCCAGACGTAGAAGCCGCGGCCCGACTTGCGGCCCAGGTACCCGGCATCGACCATCTTGCGGAGGAGGGGGCAGGGGCGGTATTTCGGGTCGCCCAGGTCGCGCTGCAACACTTCCAGCACGTCCAGGCACACATCCAGGCCTACATAGTCGGCCAGTGTCAGCGGCCCCATCGGGTGGTTCAGGCCCAGGCGGACTACCGTATCGATGTCCTCGGCGGTGGCGATCCCCTCTTGCAAGGCGAACATCGCCTCGTTCAGCAGCGGCATCAGCACCCGGTTGGCGACGAAGCCCGGCGCGTCCTGCACCTCCACCGGCGTCTTGCCCAGCTTCACGCTCAGGTCGCGGATCGCCTCGAACGTGGCCTGGCTGGTCTGGAGCGCGCGGATGATCTCGATCAGTTGCATCAGGGGCACCGGGTTGAAAAAGTGCATCCCGATCACCCGCTCCGGCTTCTCAGCAGCGGCGGCCAGCTTGGTGATGCTGATCGACGAGGTGTTGCTGGCGATGATCGTTTCGGCGTGGACGATGGCCCCCAGCTTGATCAGCACATCCTTCTTCACATCGAAGTCTTCAAACACCGCCTCGATCACCAGATCGGCGGCGGCCATGTCTTCCAGGCGGGTGGTGGTGCTGATCCGGGCCAGCAGCGCGTCGCAGTCCTCGGCGCTCATCTTGCCTTTGTCCACAAACTTGCCCACGCTACCCTGGATCGTGGTCAGCCCGCGCTCAACGTATTCCGTGGTGCGGTCGTGCATGATCACCCGGTAGCCGCCGGTGGCGCACACCTGAGCAATCCCGTTGCCCATCGATCCCGCGCCCACCACCCCTATTGTCTGAATATCCATCGTCGGTGTCTACTCCTTCGTAGCGAGTCGGTAGTTGTTAATTGTTAGTTCTTAGTTCTTAGTTTTCAGTCATCAGTTATCAGTCGGAAGACGAGCCACGAACCACGAGCCACGCGCCACGAACCACTATAGGCGCACGTATTGCGGCAGGGGACCGCCGATCAGCGGCAGGGCGTACTCGATGAAGGCATCGGTGATGTTGTTGCCTTCGGGGCTGATGAACTCATCGGGCAGGCGGCGCTCGGTGTTGGCGATCCCGGCCAGGGGGCGCGGCACGATTTCCACCCGGTAGGGGCCATCGGCGGGACGGTCGAAGCAGATCATGCAATCGGTCACCCCGTCCAGCGCGGCGATGACGGCGGCCCGCCCGACCTGCGCGGCCTCGGCCCGGTCCACGTCGGAGGTGAGGCTGCCCGACATGCGCTGGAGCGTACCCGGCTTGTCGAAGCGGGCGCGGATGTCGAGCCGTTCCCCGATCAGGCGGCAAAGCGTTTCGGCGGGGCCGGGATAATAGGCGTGGCCGAAGCTGTCCACAAAGAGCGCCTGGTTGCCGCCGGGCCGGTCGCCCTCGGCGTCGCGGATGTTCTCGCTGACGACGATGATCGCGTGCCCGTCGCGGGCCATGCAGGTTTCCACGTCGGCCAGGAAGGTATCGACGATGAACGGGCGTTCCGGCACATAGATCAGGTGGGGGGTGGACGGATCGACCGAACGGGCCAGCGCGGCGGCGGCGACGATCCACCCGGCGTAGCGGCCCATCAACTCGACCACCTTGACCGGGTAGGTTTCGGGCATGGCGCGGGTGTCCAGCGTCGTTTCGAGCGTGCTGACGGCGACGTAGCGGGCCACGCTGCCGTAGCCGGGGCAGTGGTCGGTGCTGGGCAGGTCGTTGTCCATCGTCTTGGGCACAGCCAGCACCCGCACCGGGTCGCCCGCTTCGGCGGCGGCCAGGGCCAATCGGTGGCTGGTGTCTGCCGAGTCGTTGCCGCCGATATAGATGAAAGTGTGCACGTCGTAGCGGACCAGGGTCTCCAGGCATTGTTGCACTTCGAGGGCGGTCAAGCGGTGGCGGCACGCGCCCAGCGCCGACGACGGGGTGTGGGCCAGCCGGTCCAGCGTCGCCGTGTCGAGGGCGGTCAGGTCGATGAAATCTTCGCGCAGCAGGCCGTTAATGCCGTAGCGCAGGCCCAGGATGCGGGTGAACCCGGCGGCCTGCGCCTCGCGCACGATGCCGACGAGGCTGCTGTTGATCACCGGGGTGGGGCCACCCGCCTGGCCGACCACCAGGGTATGGCGGTCGCCGGGAGCGGGCGGGGCGGGATGGGGCATTTCGGCCATATGCAGGGGGATTCCTCCAATACTAATTTGCCGCCCGCGTCAAACGCGCAGGTAGGCACTGTGATTCTACAGGCAAGGCGGGAACGTGTCAACCTGCGAGACGAGGTACGAGGTACGAGGTACGAGGTACGAGGTACGAGGGATCAGGGATCAGGGATCAGGGATCAGTAGCGGCCAATTATTAAAAACCCGCGCCTGATCCCTGGCCCCCGACCCCTGACCCCTGGTATAATAAGGTATGCCTGAATTACCTGAAGTAGAGACGATTGTGCGCGATTTGCGCCCGAAACTGGCCGGACGGACCATCACCGGGGTCAGCCATAGCGACTGGCCGAAGACGGTGGCCCCGCTGGAGCCAGCGTATTTTCGCGCCACGCTGGGCGGCGAGACGATCCTGGAAGTGACCCGCCGGGCCAAGTATATCCTGATGCAGTTGAGCAGCGCACGGGTGCTGGCCGTCCACCTGCGGATGACCGGGGCGCTGACCTATTACCCGACGCCGCAACCTCAGGGCAAGGCGACTCGTTTAATCTTCACGCTGGACAACGGGGCCGAGTTGCACTTCACCGACGCGCGCAAGTTCGGCAAGGTCCGCCTGCTCTCGCCCGATGAGATGCCCGCCTTCCTCGATAGCATGGGGCCGGAGCCGCTGCCCGACGATTTCACGCTGGACCGCTTCCGCGCCCTGCTGGTCAGGCGGCGGGCACAACTGAAGCCGCTCTTGCTCAACCAGCGTGTGCTGGCCGGGCTGGGCAACATCTACGCCGACGAGTCGCTGTTCCTGGCCCGGCTCCACCCGTTGCGCCTGGCTGCGTCGCTCGACGCAGACGAAACCGAACGGCTCTACCACGCCATCCGCCAAGTGCTGACCCTGGGCATCGCCAACCGGGGCACGACCATCTCGGACTACCGCGATGCCAGCGGCGACAAGGGCCACAACCAGGAAGCCCTGAACGCCTACGGCCAGCGCGATCAACCCTGCCCCCGCTGCGGCACCCCCATCGTCCGCCTCGTGGTCGGCGGGCGCGGCACGCACATCTGCCCGACTTGCCAGGTGTTAGTGGTCAGTGGTCAGTGACGAGTGATTAGTGGTTGGTGATTAGTGGTTAGAACGTAACGGCTCACTCGCTGCTCACTGCTCGCTGCTCGCTGCTCGTCTTGACAGGGCCGGGGGCTGGGCTGTACAATCAGGCAAATCCGGCACGGGAGAGAGAAGGACGACCACAATGGGACGTTTTGGGAACCCCTGGGACAAAGAGGGCGCGGGCTGGGAAAACGAGGACGACATCCTCGGTGATGGCCGTCCCGAGCCGGAGGAGACCGGGTCCGACCCGGTGGGTCGGGTGCTGGGCGGCGATTTCCCTGAGTACCACGAGTACATGGGGGCAGGCCGCGCCCGCGCCGGGGAACTGGCGTTGGAACTGCTGGAGCGCAAGGCCGAGTTGGACCGGGTGCAGGAGCGGCTGCGCCACCGCGAGAGCGAAGTCTGGCAGATGCGCCAGGTGATCGAGGGGCTGAAGGCCGAATTGAAGAGCGTGGGGGCGACGATGGTCGCCTTGCAGGAGCAGCTCGCCGCCCTGCGCGCCGCCGCCGGGATGCGCGAAGCCCCGCCGCCGCCCTCGATGGCCCCGTCGGGCGATAATGCCACCGATGCCGCCGCGCTTCAGGCGGCGCTGGTCGATCTGGAAACCCGCTTGCAAGATGCCGTGGTGCTGGTCCTCGATGAGATGAACACGCGCCGTGCCGCCGAGGCCCGCGTGCAAGAACTGGAAACGTTCCTGGCGGCGCAGGGTGCGCCTCCGCCGCGCCGTATGTGAGCCAGATGCCCCGTTCCCTCGCCCTCTCGGCGGGTCTCCTCCTCGCCGGGGCGATCCTGTTCAGCCTGACCTATTTTGTCTACCGCCCGCTCCAGCTTGACATCGGCGGGCCGGTGGACGACGGCCATACGCGGGGCTTCTACCAGCGCGAAGTGACCCCCGACGGCGCGACCTACCGCTGGAGTTCCGGCGCGTCCAGCCTGATCTTCCAGGGGGCGGGGCTGGCCCCGTTCACCGTGGCGCTCCAGGCCAGCAGCGGGCGCGAGGCGGGCAGCCCCCCGATCCCGATCACCGTCACCGCGCAGGGCCAACTGCTCACCGTCCTGACCCTGGCCGACGACAGCCGCCTCTATACTATCACCGTCCCGGCGGGTGGGGTGCAAGCCCTGACCGGCGACCTGGTGCTGGACTTCCGCAGCCCGACCCACCTGCGTCCCCGCGACTCGCGGCAACTGGGCTTCATCGTAGACTTTGTGCGGGTGACGCCGGGCGGCCCGGTCTGGCCTGCGCCGGGGCGGGTGCTGCTCTTGCTGATCGCGGTGGGGCTGCTCTATGCCCTGGTGCGGCGGCTGGGCTGGCGGGTCTGGGTGGCAATGGTCGTCGCGGGGGGGCTGCTGCTGGGCCTGACCGGGGTGCTGGTGGGGGCGCGGCTGCTGGTGACGGTCTACAGCGCCCGGCTGGTGGCCTTGCTCGTTCTGGCCCACGTCATGCTGACCCTGGTGGATTGGGGCACGCGGGCGCTGGCGCGATGGGCGATGCCGCAACGGCTGTGGCCCGCCACCCACCCCGGCTGGCGGCTGCTGCTCACCCTATTCACCGTGGCCCTGCTGGTCAAAGCAGGCGGGCTGCTCTACCCGCACAGCTTCATTGTGGACGCCGACTTTCACCTGCGGGTGATCAACTGGCTGGTCACCGGGCAGTTCCCCGACCAGCATACCCTGGCCTTCTCGGTGATGCCCGAAGACGAGTGGAAGCAGCGGGTGTTCATCCCTTATTCGCCGTTCTTCTACTATGCCTTCGCCCCGCTGACCTGGCTGCCTCTGCCGGTGGCGGTGACTGTGCCCCTCACGGCGGCACTGCTCGACGTGCTGCGGATTCCGCTGGTCTTTTTGTTGGCGCTGCGGCTGGGACCGGGGTTGCGGCGCGCCCTGGCGGCAGCGGCGGTGTTCACCTTCATTCCCGCCACCTACGTGCTGCAACAGTGGGGCAACTGGCCGACGCAGATCAGCCTCTGGCTGACTCTGGCCTGGCTAACGGTCGTGGTGCTGGCCTGGGAACGGCTGCACCGGCCCGGCCCGGGACTGCCGGGATGGACGTATGGCCTGCAGGAGATGCCGCTGGCCGGCGGGTTCGTCGGGTTCGGGCACTCGGGGTCCGCCCCC
>JBBSEL010000290.1:0-5592 GCA_038239755.1 Chloroflexia bacterium
GCCCTGTTGCTGCTGGGCTTGGTGATCCGCCTCTTGCCGATGGGCATGGGTTTCCATGCCGCGCATGATGTGGATGCGTACCTGCGCTGGGGCTGGCTGATCCGGGGGCACGGGCTGGTGCAGGTCTACGATAACCCCGAAGTGGACTACCCGCCCCTATTGCTCTACCTGTTCGGCGGGGCGGCGGGGCTGGCAGCGGGCGCGGGGCTGCCGGTCCCGTCGGCGGCGGCAGATCGGCTGGCGACGCTGATCATCCAGGTGCCGACGGCGCTGGCCGAGGTGCTCACGGCGGGCCTGCTCGCCTGGATCGTCTGGCGGCGCGCACCGGGCATCGGGATCCTGGTGGCCGGGGTCTACCTGTTCAACCCGGCGATCTGGTACGTGACCGCCTTCTGGGGGCAGACCGACTCGATCTATGCCCTGCTGCTCCTGGCCGGGCTGGTGGCCCTGGCGCGGGGGGCGGTGCTCCCGGCCTGGCTGCTCTATGGACTGGCCCTGGGGACCAAGCTCCAAAGCCTGGCCCTGGCCCCGCTCCTCCTCGCCTGGACGTGGCGGAAACATGGGTGGCGCGGGCTGGTCGGCGGGCTGGCGGTGGCGACGGTCACCGAGGCGGTGTTGTGCGCCCCCTGGCTGCTGGCGGGCCGGGGCGACGCCCTCTTGCGGATCTACTCGGCCCCGGTGGAGAAGCAGGTGGTCGTCACCGCGTTTAACTTCTGGTATCTGATCCTCGGCGGAAACCTGCGGCAGCCCGCCAGCATCCAGCCGACCCCGTTGCCGCTGTCGTATCAAGATTGGGGCTATGGGCTGTTCGCCGGGCTGGTGATTCTCGTGGTGGGGTTGGCGCTGCGGCGCGGCGGCGGGCTAGCCGTCCCGGCAGCAGCGTTGAGCCTGGGCATGTTTCTGCTGGTCAGCCACATGCACGAACGCCACGCCTTCCCGGTGCTGGCCTTTCTCGCCTGGGCGGGAGCCGAACGGCTGGCAGAGTGGCGAACCACGCCCCTGGCCCCGGCACGCGGCACGGCCCGCCCGCGGACGCTCTGGTGGATCTACGGGGTGTTGACGCTCACGATCTTGTTCAACCTGATCACCATCGTGCCATTCAGCCCGCTACTAGACACGAGCCTGCTCGTGGGCGATCCTGCGTCGCCACGGTGGATGATCTTGAAAAGCCTGTCCCTGGTGGCCGCCGCACTGAACATCGGGCTGCTGGTCGGCGTAGTCGGGCACCTGGCGGGCGCACGGCTCCGCGCCTCCCGGCCCGTCCTTGCGCCAGACCGGCCCGCGCTGTAAAAACGGCCTGTTCATGGCACAGATCCGGCTGGGACACGATAGCACAGCTAGCGGGGCGGGGGGCCATCTGCCCACCCCAGCAATACGAGGAGACTCGATGAACCTGACCCTGGAACAAGCGATCGGCCAGCAAATGCTGGTCGCCTTCACCGGACGCGACCCCTCGCCGGGCATCCTGGCCCAACTGGCACGCCAGCATCTCGGCGGCGTGACCCTGTTCCGCCCCCTGAACGTGGACAACCCGGCCCAGGTGCGGCGGTTGACGGCGGCACTCCAGGCCGCAGCCCAGGCAGCCGGGCAGCCGCCCCTGCTCATCTGCGTCGATCAGGAGGGAGGCACCTTGCAGGCGTTGGCCGGGCTGACCCCGTTCCCCGGCAACATGGCCCTGGGGGCGACCAATTCACCCGACCTGGCCCGTCAGGTGGGGCTGGCGCTGGGGCGCGAACTGGCGGCGGTAGGGGTCAACGTCAACTATGCGCCGGTGTGCGACGTACAGAACAACCCGCAGAATCCGGTGGTGGGGGTGCGCTCCTTCGGCGGTGACCCGGCGCTGGTGGCCCGGCTGGGGGCGGCGCTGATCGAGGGCTTGCAGGCGGCGGGGGTGGCGGCGACGGCCAAACACTTCCCCGGTCACGGTGACACGGCGACCGACTCGCACTACGGCACGCCGGTCCTGCCCCATGATGCCGCCCGCCTGCGCCAGATGGAACTGCCGCCGTTCGCCGCCGCCATCGCGGCAGGGGTGCGGCTGGTGATGACCGCGCATATCGCCCTGCCCGCGCTAAACAACGGCCAGAATATGCCCGCCACCCTATCGCCCGCCATCCTGCGCGGGCTGCTGCGCGACGAGCTGGGCTTCGGCGGGGTGATCATCAGCGATGCGATGGACATGGGCGCGATTGCCCAGGGCGTGGGGCTGGGCGGGGATAGCGTGGCCGCCGTCGCCGCCGGGGTGGACTTGCTCCTGCTGACCGACAACGCCGAATCGCACCAGATCGTCTATGATGCGCTGTGTGAAGCGGCGCAGAGTGGGCGGCTCCCGGCAGACACCATCCAGGCGGCAGCGGGGCGCATCCTGGCGCTCAAGACGTGGCTGGCCGGGCAGGAGCAACCCGCGCTAGACGTGATCGGCTGCGCGGAGCACCAGGCACTGGCTCACACCGTCGCCGCCCGCGCCCAAACGCTGGTGCGCGACACTGCCGGGCGGCTGCCCTTGCGGCTCACACCGGAAAGGCGGATCGCGGCGGTGGTGCCCCGCCCGGCAGACCTGACCCCCGCCGATACGTCCTCCTACGAGTTCCCGGCGCTGGCCCCGGCACTGCGGCGCTATCACCCGCTGGTGGACGAGATCGCCATCACGCTGGACCCGGCAGCGGATGAGATCGCCGCCCTGCGGACCCGGCTCCAGGGCTACGATCTGGTCGTCATCGGCACGATCAACGCGCCCCAGCACCCTGGCCAGGCGGCGCTGGTCACCGCCCTGCTGGACGCGGGGCAGGCCGTGATCGCCGTGGCGCTGCGGCTGCCCTATGACATCCTGGCCTACCCGACGGTCCCGACCTACCTCTGCACCTACAGCCTGCTGCCCCCCTCGATGGCGGCACTGGCCGAGGGGTTGTGGGGGCACCTGCCCTTTCCCGGCCAACTCCCGGTGCCGGTTCCAGGCTTTTAACCGAGGCAACGATGCTCTATTTGCAAGCAGCGACCATCCGCACTCCCGCCACTCGTATCACAGACGGTGCAGTGCTGGTGGACGGCGACCGGATCGTGGCCGTGGGTGAGGCGGCGCGGCTGCCCTGCCCGCCCGAAGCGCAGCGGGTGGAGCTGGGCGACCGCACGATCGCGCCGGGGTTCATTGATTTGCAGTTCAACGGCGGGTTCGGCTACGACTTCACGGCCTCGCCCAGCACGATCTGGGCGGCGGCGGCGCTGCTCCCGCAGCATGGAGTGACCGCCTTCCTGCCGACGATCATCACCGCCCCGCTGGAGACCATCGCGGCGGCGCAGGTGGTGATCCAGGCGGGACCACCACCCGGCTACCGGGGGGCACGCCCGCTGGGCCTGCATCTAGAAGGGCCGTTCCTCAATCCGGCGAAACGGGGGGCGCACAATCCGGCCCACCTGCGCCTGCCCGATGTGGCGGCGGTGGAAAGCTGGTCGCCCGCGCAGGGGGTGCGGCTGGTCACCCTGGCCCCCGAATTGCCGGGGGCGTTGACCGTGGTCAAGGCGTTGCGGGAGCGGGGCGTGGTGGTCAGCGCCGGGCACTCGATGGCGACGGTGGAGGAGGCGCAGGCGGGCTTCGCGGCGGGGATCACCTACGGCACCCACCTGTTTAACGCTATGCCGCCGCTCGACCACCGGGCACCGGGGCTGGCCGGGGCACTGCTGACCGAGAGGGGCTGCATCGTGGGGATCATCGTGGACGGGCTGCACGTTCACCCGCAGATGGTGGCGCTGGCCTGGGCGGCGAAGGGCGCGACCCGATTCAACCTCGTCACCGATGCGATGGCGGCGCTGGGGATGCCGCCCGGTCGCTATCAGCTAGGCGATTGGGCGGTGACGGTGGACGGCACGAGCGCCCGGCTGGCCGATGAGCGGCTGGCGGGCAGCCTGCTCAGCATGGACCAGGCGGTGCGGAACCTGATCGCCTATACGGGCTGCCCGCCAGAGGAGGCTCTCGCCACGGTGACGACCGTTCCGGCGGAGCAGTTGGGCGTAGGGGATATGGTTGGGCAAATCGCCCCCGGCCTCGCCGCCGACCTGACCGTGCTGACGGCGGATCGGGCGGTCGCGGCCACAATGGTCGGTGGCGAATGGGTTTATGCCACGGAGGAGGTTGGGCGCATATGGGCCTGAGAGACGAGATTTTCGAGCAGCCCGCCGTGCTGGGGCACTGGCTGGCGACGCAGATGGACCAGGTACGCACCGTCGCTGCGGCCATCGCCGGGCGCGACATCGAGTTTGTGTTCCTGGCGGCACGCGGCACGTCGGACCACGCCGGGGTCTATGCCCAGTACGTGTGGGGGTCGCGCAACCGGCTGCCGGTCGCGCTGGCCGCGCCGTCGCTGTTCAGCATGTACCCCGCCGCGCCCCGCGTGGCAAAGGCGCTGGTGGTCGGCATTTCGCAGTCGGGGCAGTCGCCCGATGTGGTCGGGGTGTTGGCCGAGGGGCGGCGGCAGGGGGCGTTGACCCTGGCCGTGACCAACGATCCGCACTCGCCCCTGGCCCAGACCGCCGAGTTCACCCTGGATGTGAGCGCGGGCCGGGAGCAGGCGGTGGCGGCGACCAAGACCTACACTGCCGAGTTGCTGGCTCTGGCGGCCCTGTCGGCGGCGCTGGCCGGGAACACGCCGGACGATCTGGCGGCGCTGGCGCGGGTGCCGGAGGCGGTCGCGGCGGCGCTGCGGCTAGAAGAGGATGCCGCCCTGCTGGCCCAACGGCACCGGATGATCGGGCATTGCGTGGTGCTGGGACGGGGCTACAACTATGCCACGGCGCAGGAGTGGGCCTTGAAGCTCAAAGAACTAACCTACATCCTGGCCGATGTCTATTCGACCGCCGACTTCCAGCACGGCCCGATTGCCATCCTCGAAGAGGGCTTTCCGGTGCTGGCCCTGGCCCCCGACGGGGCGGTCTTTGCCGACCAAGTGGCCCTGCTGCGCCGCCTACGCGACGAGTACGGGGCGGATCTGCTGATCATTTCCGACAACGAGGAGGCACTAAGCCTGACCGCCGCCCGCTTGCGCCTCCCGCCGGGCCTGCCGGAATGGCTGACTCCGCTCGTCGCCATCGTCCCCGCGCAACTCTACTGCTATCACCTGACCCGCGCCAAAGGCTACGACCCCGAACAGCCGCGCACGCTGCGGAAAGTGACCCTGACGCAGTAGCCCGGCGGCCCGGCAATCGCGCCGGTCAAGAGAACACCGCTCAATAAGCGATCATTACTTGACAAAGCCGGATTATGGGTGATACACTGACGCTAAAGCGCTGGCAGCGAACCGGGATCGGTGACGGGCCATTCCCTGTTCAGGGACCTAATTGCTCGCACACAGGATGGATATCCAGCGTTCTGAGGAGGCCGTCTCATGAAATGTCCTCATTGTGGCGTGGAAGCCGCGCCGGGCGAACGGTTTTGCGGCAATTGCGGGCAAACCCTGCCCGATCCGACCGCCACCCAACCCCTCCCGACCAGCGGACCACCCGCGTCCGCCGCCTATGTCAGCCCGACTCCCCCTCCGGCCTACCCGGCAGCCGGCAGCGCCCCCCGCCCTATGTCCCCCCGCCCGCTGCGGCCAGTCCGCC
>JBBSEL010000291.1:0-5590 GCA_038239755.1 Chloroflexia bacterium
AATCCCGGCAGACACGCCCGCCGAGGTGATGATCCGCCCGGCATCGACCCAGCGGCGGTCGTCGCGGACCTGGACGGCAGGATGGGTCTGGCTCAGGCGGTCGATGCTCGCCCAGTGGGTGGTCGCCTCGTGCCCGTCGAGCAGCCCTCGCGCCGCCAGCAGGAACGCCCCGGTGCAGACCGAGGTCGTCAACGCTGTCTGCCGGTCCTGGGCGGCGATCCAGTCCAGCAGCCGTTCGTTGTGGACTTCGCGCCGGGTACCCCAGCCGCCCGGCACCACGAGAATGTCCAGCGGCGGGTGATCATCAATCGTGTGATGGGGCTGCACCAGCAACCCGCCCCGGCAGGTGACCGTCCCCGCCCCTTCCGCGATGGTCAACACCCGGAACGGGCGGTCACCATCATCCTGCGGCTCCCGCCCCGGCGTCTGCGTGCTGGCGAACACCTCGAACGGCCCGCAAAAATCGAGCACTTCCACGTCGTCAAAAATCAGAATCCCTACAGTTTGTTGGGTCATGGCTTTCGTATCTCCTTTATCGGGTGAGGCGTGAAACGTGAAACGTGATGCGTGACGCGGGATCAGGGATCAGGGATCAGATCCAGACCTACGCAATACGCCCATCACGTTTCGCGCACACATGGCGCGAACTATGCTCTCTATGCTATAACAGATCAGTAAATCAGCGGCGAGGAGCATATGAGTATGGACGAGCTACAGGTCACGTTTTTAGAGATGGGGCAGCAGCCCGCGACGGTCACGGCGCAGCGGTTGGCGGCGTTCCTGGGGCAGGCGCGGCGGTCGATTGATATCGCCGTCTACAATTTCCACCTGGTGGACCCACAACGGACGATTGTCGTGAACGCCCTCAAGGACCGGGCGGCGCACGGAGTGCAGATCCGGCTGGTCTACGACTCGGACACCGACTGGGAGGAGATCGCGCCGGGCAACTCGGCCCCGCCGTCGGAAACGGTCGGCTTCATCCAGAGTCTCGGCTTCCCGGCCCAGCGGATTGCCGACCCTTGCTGCCTGATGCACCACAAGTATATTGTACTCGACGCCGGGACCCCGCAGGCCCAGGTGTGGACCGGTTCGACCAACTTCACCGACGAGTCGTGGGCGCTGCAAGAGAACAACATCCTGACCATCACCTCGCAAGCGGTGGCGGCGGCTTATGCCCAGGATTTCCAGGAGTTGTGGAGCACGGGCACGATGAACAACACCGGGAAGCGCGACGTGGGGCCGCTGCCGCTGCGGTATAAAGGTGGGCAGACCACGACCACGATCCACTTTTCGCCCGGCGAAGGCAAGTTCATCAACCGCGACATTGCCGAACGTATCCAGGGGGTGCATAGCCGGATCACTCTCTGCGCTGCCGTCATTACCTCCGGCGCGATCCTCAATGCGCTGGTCCAGGCGCAGCAGCACCGCATCCCGATTGACGGGGTGTACGACCAGACGCAGATGGAAGGCGTGTTCCAGCAGTGGGAGCGCGTGGAGAGCAACGCCTGGAAGATCCCGGCCTTCCGCGATCTGGTGGCCTACGGGCATCTGGTGGGCAAGGTGACCACGCCCTGGACGCCGACCAGCGTCCACGACTTCATGCACAACAAGATCATCATCGTGGACGACACCGTGATCACCGGCAGCTACAACTTCTCGCGCAACGCCGAAACGAACGCCGAAAACGTGCTGATGATCGAGAGCCAGGCCGTCGCCGCCGACTATCGCACCATGATCACCCACCTGGCCCAACGCTACGGGCGGCAGCCAGACCAGCGCCCCACGCATCGCTAGGGCAGGGCTTCGGCAGCCGCCTCGACGGTCGGAACGCGGGCCGGTCTGTTGGCGCGGTTCGCCAGGTAGATCCCGCCCAGCACGATCAGCCCGCCGACCACCTGCTCTACGCTCAACCCTTCGGCCAGCAGCGGCACGGCCAGCAACGCCGTGACCACAGGCTGCCCCAGCAGTGTGACCGAGACGATGGGGGCGGGGAGATGGCCGAGCGCATAGTTGATCGCCAGGTAGCCCGCCACCTGCGGCATCAGCCCCATGCCCAGCAGCGCCAGCCAGGTCTGGTCCGAAAACCCCCCCAGCGGCAGCCCCAGCAGCAAGCAGGCGATCAGCAGCACGATGGTGCTGCCCAACACACTGAGCCAGGTAAAGGTCAGGATGCCCAGCGTGCGGCGGCTGTGCTGCGTGTTCAGCATGTAGGTGGCGTAGAAGGTGCTGGCGATCACCGCCAGGCCATCGCCGTAGCCCAGCGTGCTCCCGGCCAGCAGATCCGGCCCAACGACGATAATCCCACCGACAAAGGCCAGCCCCAACCCGGCCCAGAAGATCGCCCGGAGCCGCGCCTTCCATAGCACCATCGCCCCCAGCGCCACCCACAGTGGGGCCAGGTTGCCCAGCAAGGTCGAATTGGCCGCCGAGGTGTGGCGCACCGACTCGCTCCAGAAGCCCAGGTCGCCCGCGAACCAGACCCCGCTGAGCAGGGCCAGCAGCAGCGTGCGGCGGGGCAGGGGCGCGGCCTGCCGTCGTACGCTCCAGGCGAACGGCCCGGCCAGCACCAGCGTGGCGATGGCGACCCGGTAGAGCGCGGCCACCGCTCCCGGCACGCCCGCCCATTTGATAAAGATAGCCGACATGCCCAGGCTAAGGATGCCGACCCCCAGCGCCCCATAGGCCAGGGTGTGGGGGGTGATCCACCCGGCGGTGCGGTGTCTTGTCCTCAATGTCATAGACCTATTCTACCGTATCTGCCTTTCTGATCAACAGTGTATCATTTTACCACCCGGCATGGTCTGGCGGCAGCGAACATATTGTGCTATACTGGGTTCGTCCACCAGGGCACTGTTCGCGGGGCTGATCATGTCCCAACCTTAGGCATACCGGAATGATCGTCAACTTGTAGTCAGATTGAGAGAGTACCTTTCGTGAAGTCTGTCGCCCACTGGCTGGAGCAACAGCGGCCCGCGATGGTGGAACACATCGTCCGCCGTATCTGCGACGAACTGCCCGATTACCGGCGACGGCCCGCCGACCAACTGGCGCTGGCCGCAGGGGCAGCATACGACCAGTGGTACACCACCATTCTGGAAAACGATTTGATGCGCTATGCCCGCGAGGCCGAAGCCGTGATCGAACAGAGCCTGGCGCGGGGCGACGATCCCAACCAGCTTTCCCGCGTCCCAGCGGTGATCTGTGCCGTGGTCCTGGAGCGGCTGGATCAGGCCGGGCCAGCCGTCGATCCGGCGGAGCTGGCCGCCTTCCAGGTGCGTGCCCGGCGCATGACGACGAGCATCCTGGGGGTCGGCGGGCTGCGGATTGCGCGGGGGGTTTTGAAAAAGGCCACCGACCAGCCCTGAGGCTCCCCCGGTTCCTGGTGCAGCGGTGCGCTCCTGCGGCCATGCAGGCCGGGCGACGCTGGGCGCGGCCCATAGCTAATTCCGCCATAATCCCGCTGATTGGTCCCCGATTTTTCTTGACTCTACCCCACCCATTTAGTATAATCGCCGCAACAAGGAGAGCCGGACGGTCCACTTCGTTGCCACGGACCGCCCTACCGGACCAGGAAGCCTCATGACGTTCCCCACCACGACGGACTTACCGGTGCCCGCCGCGCTTACCCTCCTGCTTGTGCTTTTATTGGCCGGGGTGATCAGCTTGCGCTCTATTCATCGCCGCCAGGGCGCGCTCGTCCTACGGGGCTTGCTGGCGCTGGCGGTGGTCAGCACGGCCCTGGGGATTCGCGCCGCCCCCACCGAGGCGGCGATCAGCCTCCCGCGCTATGCCTATATCGTCACCAGCGGGCCGAGCACCTATGACCTGATGCTGTACGACAGCGGCAAAGACAAGCGGCTCGGCACCACGGCGGTCCCCGGCACCGGCATCAGCGATGCCGTGGCCCGGATTTCGCCCGACGGCGGGCGGGTGGCCTACCGCGTCACCGGCGACAAGAACAACGGCAGCAGCTTGCGCCTGTTCGACATCAAGGCGCGCACGGCGATGACGATCACCTTCAGCAAATCGCCCGACCTCGGCATCGGGGCCTTCGCCTGGTCCCCCGACGGCAAGAGCCTGGCCTTCACCTGGACCACCCCGGCGATGTCCAACCCCGACACCGGCTACGGCTCGGTCTGGGTGGTCGATGCTAACGGCAAGAACCAGCGCAAGGTGCTGAGCGCCCAACTGGATGATCGGTTCGTCGCCTGGGCACCGGACAGCAGCGGGTTTTATTTCGAGCGGCAAGAAGACGTGGCCGGGAGCGATGACCCCATCCTCCATCTGATGTACCTGCCGCTGGGTGGGAAGCCGCGCTCGGTGCTCCAGAGTATTGCGCCGACGAAGAAGAGTCCCGGCCTGCTGTTCGACACCTTCCGCGTGTGGGCAGCCCCGGTGGTCAGCGGCACCACGCCCGGCCCGGTGCGGATCGCGGCCCTGGCGAGCGGCGACCTGAGCCTGCTGCCCGGCACCGTGTCGACCCCCGCCCCGGCTCCTGCCGCGCCGCCCCCCGCCGCCACGGCGGTGCCCCCCTCGCCCGGTACGGCCCCCGACCCGCCGATCCCGCCGACCCCCACCCTCGCGCCGCCGCCGTTGACCACGGCCAAGGTCAGCAATCGTACCCCCAGCACCGATAAGCCCGTATTGCTCGTCGGCCTGGACGATGGCGTGGCCCCGCTGCCGCTGAACGGCGACACCGTCCGCCCCGACGTGCTGGCCTGGAGCCAGGACGGCAGCCATCTGTTCGCGTCGGGCGGCAAGCAGGCAGCGGCCTGGTGGTTTGCGGTCAACACCGGCAAGCGGGTTGCGCTTTCCGACAGCCTGGTGCGGTCCCAGCCGATTGCCTGGTCGGCGGATAGCCGTTATGCCGTCTTCGCCAACGCGGGGATCACCCCGGCTACGACGATCATCACCGCCGACATGCAGCGGGCCGTGCTGAGCGCCAGCCGCAAGGTAGGCACCGCCGCCGTCGCGGGCAAGGAGACCAAGAATCTCCTCATCCCCTACATCAATCAGGTGTGGGACACGGCCAACAGCGTCAACGGCAACTGGGCCTGTGGCCCGACCTCGGTAGCGATGGTGCTGGGCTACTATGGGCGGCTGGACCCCTGGCCGCTGGAGGCCAAGAACATCAAAGCCTATAGCGTGCCGAGCAGCGCGAAAGGCGGGTCCGACAGCCCCCAGGCGCATCCGGGCCGCGACTTCGCCCAGTATATCACCGCCCCGTTCACCTATAAGGGCCGGGCCTTCAGCCATGTGACGATGGACCCCGCCGGGCACAAGGTCGCCGGGTTGTATGGCAGCATCGTCTTCCCCGATGGCCTGGCCCACTGGGAAGCGATGCAGGACGTGCTTCATCTCTACGACCTCAAGACCGACATGGTCCCGGCCACCTGGAGCGGGGTCACAGCGGCGCTGGACAAGGGCTACCCGGTGATCCTCGGCACCAGCCTCACCGCCGTCGCCAACAGCGGCGGCAGCTTCACCCTGCCCGGCGTGCATTTCGCCGTCGGCGCCGACCGGGTGACGCTGACGGCCACCGACGCCGCGGGCAACAGCAGCGCCGGCACGGTCGCCTTCACCCGCGCCA
>JBBSEL010000292.1:0-5580 GCA_038239755.1 Chloroflexia bacterium
GGTCCCGATCCTGATGCTCACCGTGCGCGATGCGACGTTGGACAAAGTGCGGGCGCTCGACCTGGGCGCGGACGACTACCTGACCAAACCGTTCGACCACCTGGAATTGCTGGCCCGGCTGCGTGCCCTGGTGCGCCGGGCGAGTACCGGGGCGACCGATGTGCCCCCGGCGGTGAGCGGCGAATTCTCGCTCGATTTTGCCACCCACGAGGTGCGGATCGGCGGGGCGCTGGTGCCGCTGACTTCCACCGAGTACCGGCTGCTGGAAGAACTGGTCCGCCACACCGGGATGGTGCTCACCCACCAGATGCTGCTGGAGCAGGTCTGGGGGGCGGAGTATGCGGGCGACATCTCCTATCTCAAAGTATTCGTCCGCCGGTTGCGCCGCAAACTGGGCGACGATGCCGCGCACCCGCGCTATATCCAGACCGAATGGGGCATCGGCTACCGCTTCGCCTCCCCGGCGCGTTCCGCCTAACCGCATCCCCCGCCGCCCCCGAAAGCCCAGGCACGGACCGCCCCCGCTGCCTGGGCTTTTTGCGTCCCCAGCTCGGATGCGCGCGAGTCACGATTATTCACCATTGTCCACCCGCCTGTTCACTTTTGATCACCCGCTGTTCACTTCCGGCTGCTAGACTGAACGTATGGCACGGCAGCAGGAGTTCGTACTGCACGGGGGTGCTATGGCAACACGGCTGGTCGCTGCTCTCCAGACCCTCGGCCTCGCCGGGGAAGTCAGCCTGGAGGGGCGTTGGGTCAAACTACAGGGGGCACAATGCGCGGTGTATGTGGCCGAGGCCGTGTGGGGCACCCAGTATTACTCTTGGTGTGATGACGCGGCAGAACGCGCCGTCGAAAGCTACCTCGACCCCACCAGCGCCATCGAGGCGGGGTTACGCCGCGCCGGAGGACCCGCCCCGGCCTCGGCCATCCCGGAACCCGCATCCGACTGACCCACTCACCTGAAAGCAAGCGGTCTATGTTCTACCCCAACTCGCCGCACGCACAGGCTATCGCCAATCTGTTCATCCTCACCCTGGGCATCGGGGTGGCGGTGATCGTGCTGGTCGCCGCGCTGGTCATCACCGCCTGGGTGCGCTACCGGCGGCGGGGCGACGCGGACAACAGCGAGCCGGAGCAGATCATGGGCCACGTCAAGCTGGAGACGGCCTGGACGATTGCCCCGGCACTGTTGCTGGCCGTGCTGTTCGTGCTGACCATGAGTTCGATCCGCGCTGCCGATCCTGCCGTGACGGCGAACGATCACCCCGATCTGACCCTCATCGGCCACCAGTGGTGGTGGGAGGTGCGTTACCCCACCGCGACCGGGATAATCACCACGGCGAACGAGATCCACCTGCCCGCCGGGCAATCGATGCTCATGGCGCTCCAGTCGGCGGACGTGATCCACGATTTCTGGGTGCCGGAACTGAGCCGCAAGATGGACCTCAACCCCGACGGCCCCAACTTCCTCTGGCTCCAGGCGGCCCAGCCCGGCGTATATGCTGGAGCCTGCGCCGAATATTGCGGCACCCAGCACGCCTGGATGCGGATCCGGGTGGTGGTCCAGCCGCCCGCCGAGTTCGCCGCCTGGCAACAGGCGCAGGCCCAACCCCCCCCGGCGGCCACTGGCAATCTGGTGCGGGGCGCGCAAATCTTCCAGCAACGCACCTGCATCACCTGTCACGTGATCGGGGCGCTGGGCAAGCCCGTCGGCCCCGACCTGAGCCATGTCGCCAGCCGGGACACCCTCGGCGCGGGCATCCTGCTCAACACCCCGGATAACCTGACCCGCTGGTTGCACGACCCGCAGGCGGTCAAACCCGGCATCCTCATGCCCAACCTGCACCTGAGCGACGCCGACGTGCGCGATCTGGTTGCCTACCTGGAGTCCCTGAAATGAGCGATGTCCCGCTGGTCCCGGCCATCCCGAAGCCGCTGCCCTCCATCACCGAACACGAAGGACTGCTGGCCTGGGTAGCCTCGGTCGATCACAAGCAGATCGGCATCATGTATATCCTGACCGCGCTGGGCTTCTTCCTCGTCGGCGGCCTCGAAGCGCTGCTGCTGCGGATCCAGTTGGGCACGCCGCAGAACACGTTTCTGCCGCCCGACGTGTATAACCAGATCTTCACCATGCACGGCACGACGATGATTTTCCTGGGCGTGGTGCCGGTGCTGCTCGGCTTCGGTGTCTACTTCGTGCCGCTGATGATCGGGGCGCGGGATATGGCCTTTCCGCGGCTCAACGCCCTGAGCTTCTGGGTGCTGGTTTTCGGCGGGCTGCTGCTCTATTTCAGCTTTGTGGCGGGGGGCGCGCCCAATGTGGGCTGGTTCAGCTATGCGCCGTTAAGCGAACACGCCTACAGCAGCCAGCACGGCCCCGACTACTGGGCGCTCGGCTTGCTCGTCGTGGGCATCGGCACCGTAGCGGGCGGGATCAACTTCCTCGTCACCATCCTGTCCATGCGTGCGCCGGGGATGAAGCTGATCCAGGTGCCGATGTTCGTCTGGACCACCGCGATCAACTCGGTCTTGATCGTCCTGGCGCTGCCCGCGCTGAACGCCTCGGCGGTGATGCTGCTCATCGACCGGCAGCTTCAGGGCCATTTCTTCAGCCCGGAGACGGGCGGTTCGGCCATCCTCTGGCAGCACTATTTCTGGGCGTTCGGCCACCCCGAAGTCTACATCATGATCTTGCCTGCCTGGGGGATGATCTCCGAGGTGATCCCGGTCTTTTCGCGCAAGCCGCTGTTCGGCTATGAGTTCGTCGCCGCGTCGTCGGTGGCGATCATGGTGCTCAGCTTTGCCGTCTACGCTCACCATATGTTCGCCGTCGGCCTGGGGCCGGTGTTCGAGGCGGTGTTCGGCGCGTCGAGCATGTTAATCGCCGTGCCCACCGGGATCAAAATCTTCAACTGGATCGCCACGATGTGGGGCGGGAAGCTCCGCTTCACCACGGCGATGTGCTTCGCCGTTTCTTTCCTGGTCATGTTCACCATCGGCGGGGTCAGCGGGGTTAGCTTTGCCATCTGGCCCACCGACTGGCAAACTACCGACACCTATTATGTGGTGGCCCATATGCACTATGTCCTCTTTGGCGGCACGGCGCTGGGCGTGTTCGCGGGCACCTACTACTGGTTCCCCAAGATCACCGGGCGGATGCTTTCCGAACGCTGGGGGATGATCCACTTCTGGCTCACCTTCGCCGGGTTTAACATGACCTTCATGATCCAGCACTTCCTGGGCCTGATGGGGATGCCGCGCCGGGTCTACACCTATCCTGATCTGCCCTGGTGGGGGCTGTTTAACCTGATCTCCACCGTCGGGGCGTTTGTGCTGGCGCTGTCGGTGCTGGTCTTTATCTGGAATATCTGGACCAGCCTGCGCCACGGGGCAATGGCCGGGCCGGACCCGTGGGATGCCTGGACGCTGGAATGGGCGACCTCCTCGCCGCCCCCGGTGCGCAACTTCGACCAACTGCCGCCCATTCGTGGTCGTCGCCCGCTATGGGATCTGAAGCACCCGGAGAACCCCGATTGGAAGCGCAACCGCCGGGCCAAGCCGGAGCAGGAGGAGCTATGAAAGGCATATTGGCCGACAAGAACCGGCTGGGGATGGTGTGCTTTATCGCCTCTGAAAGCGTGTTCTTTGTCTTCCTGATCCTGGCCTACGTCTATTACCATCTGCTGGGACCGAGCGGGCCAACCGCGACAACCAGCCTGGACCCGGTCAAGACCGGCTTCTATTCCCTCTTCCTGTTCTCCAGCAGCCTGACGATCTGGTTGGCCGGGCGGAGCCTGGCGCACAAAAACCGGACGGGGCTGATCGGGTGGCTGGCCGCCACGGTGGTGCTGGGCGGGATCTTTTTGTTCGGGCAGGCGCAAGAGTACCTGCACCTGTTGAATGATCAAGTGACGATCAGCCGCAACCTGTTCGGCACCACCTTTTTCACCCTGACCGGGTTCCACGGCCTGCATGTCTTTGTCGGCCTGCTTGCCATCACCATCCTGGCCGGGCTGGCCGTGCTGGGCGATTTCAAAGGCCCGCACTCGTCGGCGGTTGAGACGATCTCGTTGTACTGGCACTTTGTCGATGTGGTTTGGGTGGTCATCTTCACCATCGTCTACCTGTGGGCGGTCCTCTGAGTGCGGATTGTGGAGTGCAGAATGCGGAATGCGGCGTGCGGCTTTAGCGAAAGAGGGGACAGGACGTGAAAGATAAGCTATCGTTACCGGCCACTAAACAGGTTTTGCCGGTCCTGCCCCTGTCGCCTTCGGCCTTGCGCCTGCCACTTGCCGCCCTTCGCATTCCACACGCCGCCTTCCAACGGTTGACGCTGTTCACCGCCGTGGCTGTCTGGGGATTGATCGTGCTGGGTGGGCTGGTGCGGGTGACCGGGTCGGGCACCGGCTGCGGCGACTCCTGGCCGATGTGCCACGGTCGGCTGCTGCCCAGCCTGGAGTACCATGAACTGATCGAGTGGAACCACCGCCTGTTCGCCACGCTGGTCGGCGGGCTAATGATCGCCACCGTGGGTGCGACCGTGCTGTGGTATCGCCGCCCGCGCCGCCTGCTGGGGCTGGCCCTGTTTGCCGCCGCTACCTATATCGGCCAGGCGATCCTCGGCGGCATCACCGTCCTGCTCTATTTGGACCAAACCTGGGTCGCCGCCCACATGGGCAACTCGATGCTGCTGCTGGCCTCGGTCATTCTGCTCGCTCTGTTCGCTCGCCAGCCCGACGCGGTGCCGGGGGTCAGGGGTCGGGGATCAGATGTCAGGGGTCAGGGGTCAGGGATCAGGGATCAGGGATCGGAATTACGCAATACGCAATACGCAATACGCAGTACCCCGTCCGCGCTCAAATGGCTGGCGCTGGGTACGCTGATCTGGACCTACCTGGCGTTGTTCACCGGGTCGGCGGTGGTGGGGGCGGGGGCGGATCTGGCCTGCCCGGCCTGGCCGATCTGTGCCGATGGGAATTGGTTGCCGGGCACCCCCGCCGCCTGGATCAATTTCGGGCACCGGCTGGCCGTGGGCGTGTCCGATGTGCTGATGTTGCTGCTGACCGTCGCCATCTGGCGGGCGCGGCGGTCGGATCGCCGCCTGCTGGTGGCCGCCCACGCCCTGGCCGCGCTGTATGTCGGGCAGGTCTTCCTCGGCGCGTTCACTATCTGGCTGGGTGCCCCTGATATGCTGAAGGGTGCGCACCTGGCGCTGGCCGCCGCCACCTGGGGCGCGCTGGTCGTGTTGACCGCGCTGGTCTGGATCGGTCCGGCGGCGGCGATATGGGTTGGGGGATGGGGGTTAGGGGTTGGTGATTCAGACGCTGCTATCCCTCCACTGTCCGCTGCCGTTCGCCCCCATCGTCGCGCCTTGCTCACGCGGCTGTTGCCGGAAGGGGTGCGGCTGTACCTCAGCCTGATGCGGCCTGGGGTGATCCCGCTGCTGCTGGTACCGACGGCGGCGGCGATGCTGATCGCAGCGGTGCAGCATCCGCCCAGCCGTCCCCTGTGGGCGCTAATCGGGCTGACCCTGCTGGGCGGCACGCTGGCGACGGGCGGCGCGCACGCGATCAA
>JBBSEL010000293.1:0-5579 GCA_038239755.1 Chloroflexia bacterium
AGTGTCCGACGGGTTCGCGCGCCGACGAACCTCACCCCCAGATCGCGGACCCCCCGCCAGGGCGGACACGCCGGTCCGCCCCTACGGCAGCAGCCTTTACCAAGGAAAATGAACAAGCCTTGCCTCGAGATCCCGTTCATAAAGGGGCGTGCGGCTGTAGGATATGACTCTGCCCATTGACGGTGGGGCACCCCCGATCTTCTCGGACCCCCGACCATCAATAGGCAGAGCCATATCCTACACGGGGCAGTGAGCAGTGAGCAGTGAGTAGCGAGCAGCGAGCAGTGAGTGGTTGGTGGTTAGTGGTTAGAATCACGCATCACGAGCCACGAGCCACGAGCCACGAGCCACGCACTGTAGCGCCCGGCCCAGCTTCGTATCGCCGCTGTAGTGAAACGCGCAGATTCGCATTGTGGACTGTAGCGGCGGGCGGCTATGATAGGGTCAGCGCGACAGAGCGGGACCGGCAGGCAGGCACCTGAACCCCCGGCCCGCCTGTCGCCAGCGATCGGAGGCCCGGTGCGTTGGTCGCACCACAAGGCCACCCCAACGACAGGATGCGCGGCGAGCGTGACGGGCGCTCGCCGCTAGAAAAGGATGTGGATCATGGCAATTGCTTTGACGGACCTGCGCTCGGCAGTCCAGACCTACCTGAACACCAAAGTCACCTGCGCGATCCCCCGCCTGGTGCCCGATGTGCCCAACGCACTCAGCCCCGGCGAGGGCTTCACCTACAACATCCAGGCCCACAATGCCCCCGCGCCCGACGGCATCGCGCTGACCAACGTGCGCTACCACGTCCGCGTGGTGAACCCGAATATCGGCAAGCTGATTGTGCCCAGCCCGCTGGTCTCCGGCACGGCCCGCGCCAGTGCCGACCCGGCCAGCGCGGCCCTCACGGTCGGCAGCCAGGTCAACGAAATGTTCCTCTTCCCCGCCGGGTTCTTCGGCACCGACTTACGACGGCTGGACGTGGGCGAGACCGACACGATCAGCAATCTGAAAGGCCGTGCCCTGGCGCTTGGCACGCTGGAGTTGCGTGTCAACATCATCGCGGACCCGGATGAAGCGTTCCTCTTCCCGCGCAATGAAGACAGCACCGAAGGCAGCCGCACCGTGCAGGTCGTCTAGCTCCCCAATCGGCAGGCCAGGACCGGCGGTCCTGGTCCGCCCCCAGGTTTCTCTCCGTGGGTGCCTCGCCCGGATAGCGTTGGCACCCGCCTTTTTGTGTCCGCCGCCGGGCCTACTGCCCGCCCACCGCCGCGCCGGTGGGTGCCGCTGCTCTCTGGGCCTGATGGATGATCTCGCGGATCTGGGCCAGGTGCGAATTGAGGTGGAACAGCCCCAGGGCGTACAGCGCGACCGCGTTGAGCGGCCCGCCGTTGGGGAACGGGCTAATCGCCACCTCCAGATGGGGCGCATCCGGCCACGCCTGGAGGAACCCTCGGCACATCCGCAGGCTCTCCGCCAGCCGGGCCTCCATTTGCGCGGTGGTCTGCATCGTTTCCCACGGCACCTCATAGCGCATCCGTATGTCGGTCTCGACCCCCCGCGCCAGGGTCGCGCTCCGGGCCGCGCCTTCTTCGATGGTGGCGGTCGCGTGGACAATCACATGGCCCAGCGTCCAACCGCCTTCGCTGAGGTCGTCCAGCGCCGGGTCCTGGGGCGCAAACGTGACGACGGCATCGGGCACCTCGATCACCAGCGCCGCTACCTGCGCGAATAGATCCTCGGTCAGCGCCGCCAGTTGGGCGTGGTCCACCCCGGCGAGTACATCGCTAAACGTGCGCTGGCCCATGAAGGCGGCGCGCATATCCCAATCCATGTAGTAGGCTCCTGTCGGTGAGGTCGGGCTACCAGGGTAGCCGGACGGGTCGTGTATCGTTTATATCTATACCAATTATACCCGCTCTGACGACAGAAAATAGCAAGCCCGCCTACGATTTGGAATGACTGCCCGTGCCCGCCGCATGGGTGGCAGCAGAATGGGCCGGGGAATAAGCCCTAGCCTGCGTATGCATCAGGAGGTAAGCTTCTCGTGTAAAAGCGAAAGGCCGGGAGATCATCTCCCGGCCCCTGATGGTGGTATCTTAGGCCTCAGCCAGCGGACCCAGATCCTGCAAAATGATCGCTAATTGCTCTTTAAGCGGAGGTAAATCCCGTTCTATGATCTGCCATACGACGTTGAGATCGACGCGGCGGTAGTCGTGAATCAGCACATCGCGTAGCCCGGCTACTCGTCGCCAGGGTACAGCAGGGTAGGCTTGTTTCAATTCCGGCGAGATGCGTTTTACCGCTTCACCAATGATCTCAAAATTACGTAGCACCGCATCTTGTGGAATGCGTGCCTGCATAAAGGCTTCCCGTCCTTGCTGTGCTACCGACTCGATCCACCTGATCGAGTCGGCCATATCCAGCAGATAGAAACGGTCCTCCTTCACAACGGCACGGCCTCTTTGAGGACACGCAGACGCAAGTAGGGCGGTAGCCCCTGCTCCGTCACAAGATCTACATCACGACCCAGGAGATCCTGCAAATCTTGCCACAGGGCGATGTAGTCCAACCCCACCTCCGGCTGCAAATCCACCAGCAGATCCACGTCGCTGGTTGGTCCGGCCTCGCCGCGGGCTACCGAGCCGAAGACGCGCACGTTGTACGCCCCGTACTGTTTAGCCAGGGCTAGGATTTCGCCGCGCTTTGTTCGCACCAGTTCTTCTGTAGACATACCCATTACTCGCTTTCGTGAAACGATTGATCCTACACACTTACTCTAACGAATGTGCCTGGCCCTGTCAAGCCGCCCCCGGCCCGCTTCTTGCTCCCGCCGTTGACTCTGCATAGTCCCCTGTGTATACTGAGGACAAATCCACAGCATCACGACATCAGCCACCCCCTGGGGCGGGACACGATGGAGACGAGGAGGAAGTAGCGATGAAAGCAGTCGTAATGGCCGGCGGCGAGGGATCGCGGTTACGCCCACTCACCATTCGCCGCCCGAAACCGATGGTCCCGGTGGTGGACAAGCCGGTGATGCACCATATCCTGGAGCTACTCAAGCGCCACGGCATCACCGAGGTCGTCGCCACCCTGCAATACATGGCCGACAACATCCAGGAATACTTCGGTGATGGCTCCCAACTGGGCATGACCATCCACTACAGCATCGAAGAGTCGCCGCTGGGCACGGCGGGGAGTGTCAAGCAGGCCGAAGAGTGGCTGCGTGACGACACCTTCATTGTCATCAGCGGTGACGCGCTGACCGACTTCGACTTGAGCGAGGCCATCGACTTTCACAAAGAGAAAGGCTCGATGGCGACCCTGGTGCTCAAGCGGATGCCCAACCCGCTGGAGTACGGTGTGGTCATCATCGACGATGCGGGGCACATCAAGCAGTTCCAGGAGAAGCCAAGCTGGGGCGAGGTCTTCTCGGACACGGTCAACACCGGCATCTACGTGCTGGAGCCGCAGATCTTCGACTACTTCGAGGCCGGCAAGGTGTTCGACTTCAGCATGAACCTCTTTCCCTACATGTTGCAAAAGGGCGACCCGATGTATGGCTATGTGGCCGACGGCTACTGGTGTGACATCGGCAGCCTGCCCGACTACATGCGGGCCAGCGGCGACCTGCTCCACGGCCAGGTGGATATCGCCCTCAGCGGGACCGAGATCGCACCGGGTATCTGGGCCGAGGAAGACGTAGAAATCGCCTCCACGGCGCGGCTCACCGGGCCGATCTACCTGGCGCGGGGGGTGCAGGTCAAAGACGGGGCCACCATCCAGGGACCGGCGGTCATCCGCGATTACACCGTGGTGGACAACCGGGCGATGATCGACCGCAGCCTGATCTGGCGCAATTGCTATATCGGCGAACGGTCAGACGTGCGCGGCGCGATCCTCTGCCGTCAGGTGAGCCTGAAGCCGCGGGCGATGATCTTTGAGGGTGTGGTCATCGGTGACGGCACCATCGTCGGTGAAGGGGCGATCATCCAGCCCGACGTGAAAATCTGGCCCGACAAAGAGATCGAGGGCGGCGCGACGGTGGCGACCAGCCTGATCTGGGGCGCGCAGGGGCGGCGCACCCTGTTTGGCCGGTTCGGCGTGACCGGCGTGGTGAACGTGGACCTCACCCCCGAATTCGTCGCCAAGCTGGGCGCGGCCTACGGGGCCACGCTGCCCAAAGGCTCGGTCATCTCGGTCAACCGCGACGCCCACTACATGACCCGGATGCTCAAGCGCGGGATCATGGGCGGGGTGCCCTCGGCAGGGGTCACCGTGGCCGATATGGGCGCGGTGCCGATCCCGGTCACCCGCTACTGGACGTGCAAGAGCAACGCGGCGGGCGGCATCCATGTCCGCCTCTCGCCGGTCGATAACCGCGTCATCGACATCCGCTTCTTCGATAAAGATGGGCAAGACCTGTCGAAGAACACCGAACGCAAGATCGAGACGGCCTTCTTCCGCGAGGACTTCCGCCGTGTCTTCCTCGAAGAGATCGGGCGCATCTACTACCCGCAGGATGTGCTCGAAGTTTACAGCCGCGACTACCTGGCCCGCATCCAGACCCACGCGGTCAAGGGGGCCAGCGGTTACAACCAGATGGTGGTGGACTACAGCGGCGGCCCGGCAGCGAAGGTGCTGCCGCCGATCCTCAGCCAACTGGGCTGCGATGTGATCGAGATCAACGCCGCGCTGGAAGAAGAAAGCATCGTTTCGCCGTCCGAGAAGTTCCGCGCCGCGATGGAGCGCCTGTCGGCCATCACGGCCACGCTCCACGCCAATTTCGGCGTGCGGATCGACATCGGCGGCGAGCGGATCTACATCGTGGACGACCAGGGGCGCGAGCTAGATGGGGTCACCGCGCTGGCCGTGGTCGCCGCCATGTATCTCAGCCAGAACCCCGGCGCGACGCTGGCCGTCCCGGTCCACGCCCCCAGCATCTTCGAGACGCTGGCCGAGGGGGCTGGCGGGCACATCGTGCGCGTGGCGGGCAACCCGGCGGCGCTGGTTCAGGCGGCGGCGCGGCCCGAAGTCGGCATGGCCGGGGGCGCGAACGGCACCTTCATCTTCTCCGACTTCCAGCCGGTGCCCGATGGCCTGTTCGCCATCGCCCGCATCGTCGAGTTGACCGCCCAATTGCGGGTGCGCCTGTCGGAAGTGCGCGAGGCGCTGCCCAACTACGCCATCGCCCGCAAGGATGTCACCTGCCGCTGGGAGGACAAAGGCCGCGTGATGCGCCTGCTCAACGAGCAGTACCGCGACGAGCGTGTGCCCCAGGTGGACGGCGTGAAGATCGGCAACGGCAACCAGTGGGCGCTTATCCTCCCTGATGCCGACCAACCGGTCTTCCACATTGTCGCCGAAGCCCCCAACCAGAACGAAGCCGAAGCGATGGCCGAGAAATACGGCGATCTGGTCAGCTCGTTGCAGCGGTAACACACTGGGGATTGTTGAATAGCGGCAAGGGTACGGCAGACGCCGTGCCCTTACTATTTTCAGTCGTAAACTATTGTATTTCAGGCGGGGGATGGTGTATCATATTGTTTATAGTAGATGACGGGCACCTACGCAACAATCCTCAG
>JBBSEL010000294.1:0-5578 GCA_038239755.1 Chloroflexia bacterium
GAAAATGTGCGGCAGGTCGTCGGCGGGGATGCCGATGCCCGTGTCGGTCACTTCGAGCCGCGCCCACTCGCCCTCGCCATACAGCCCCAGGCTGATCGTGCCGCCCGCCGGGGTATACTTGATCGCGTTGTCCACCAGATTGAGCAGCAATTGTTGCAATTGGTCGCGGTCGCCCTGGACGGTGATCACATCTTCGTGGGCAAGGGTGATGTGGTGATTGCGCCCGATAGCCCGCGCCTGCTGGTAGACGGTCAGCAAGAGGCTGTCCAGTTCCACCGGCTCGCGCAGCACCGGCTGGGCCTGGCGCACCGGGGCGGCCTCCATCTGGGCCAGCAAGAGCAGGTTCTCGACCAGCCGGGTCATCCGCGCCGTTTCCTGTTCGATGGCGGTCACCGCGATCTGGCGGTCCTCCTCGCTGCGCGCCTTGCGCCACAGTTCCAGGTTCCCTTTGATCACCGTCAGCGGGCTGCGTAGCTCGTGCGACGAGTCGGCCACGAACTGTTTTTGGGCCTGGAAGGTCGTGTCCAGCCGGGCCAGCATGTTGTTGAACGTGTGGACCAGCCGGGTCATTTCGTCGTCGGGGGCGCTGCGGAGGTTGGGAATGCGCTGGCTGAGGTCCTGGGATAGCTCGATGCGGCGGGCGGTGGCGGCGATGCTGTCCACCGTCCGCAACGTGCGCCCGGTCGTCCACCACGCGCCGAACCCGACCAGGGTCAGGGCCAGCAGGCCCGTCGCCAGCAGCAACAGGCGGATCTGGCCCAGGTTGCGCTCGATGGGTGTCAGCGGGGTTGACGCCTGGACCACGCCGAGCACCTCCCCATTAGAGGTAATCGGCGTGTAGAGGGTCCGCATGGTGGTGGTTCCGACCATGATTGCCGAATCGACGGCTTGCCCGGTGAAGGCCCGGTTGATATCATCCTTGGTGGTGGGGAGGACGTGGTTGTTCAGGCTCACTGACACCGGGACAACGCGCCCCTGGGGGGTGATGATCTGGATATAGATCTGCGACGCGCCAAGTTGGGTTGTGTCGGGCAGGATCACCGGGGTGAGGCCGAGCGTTTCCATCGCGGTCTTGTTGATCGCGTTCTCTACCTCGGCGGTACGCTCGCGGAGTTCGCTCAATAGGCGGTCGTAGGACTGCTGCTCGATATAGAAGTATAACCCCACGCCGATCACGGCCAGGGTGATCCCCACCAGGGCTGCCGAAAGTAATGTGAGGCGCAGGCGTAGCGACATTGCGTTTAACACACTCTGCTCCAGACTGCAAGCCGCCGACCTGAACGCCTGGGCAGGAGGGCCGTTCGGAAGCGCCTGGATAAACAAGGTAACCGGCTGATGAGGATCAGCCGCCCGGCTCGCGCAGCACGTAGCCAATGCCGCGCACCGTCTGGATCAAGCCCTGACCATCGGCTTTTTCCAACTTGGCCCGCAAATAGCGGATGTAGACTTCCAGAATGTTCGACTCGCCGCCGAAGTCGTAGCCCCAGATCCGGTCGTAAAACGTCTCCCGGCTGACGACCTGCCGGGGGTGGCGCATCAACAGTTCCAGCACGTCGAATTCTTTGGTTGATAGCTCCAGCGCCTGCCCGTCATAACTCACCTGGCGGGCCGAGCCGTCCAGAGTGAGCTTGCCGAAGCGCAGCACCTGGGGGGTGGCGGTGCGCTGGCGGCGGCGCAGCAGGGCGCGCACCCGCGCCAGCAACTCATCGAAATTGAACGGCTTGACCAGATAATCATCGGCCCCGCTGTCGAGGCCGGTCACCCGGTCGGGCACGCCGGTCTTGGCGGTCAGCAGCAGGATCGGGATATCGCCCCCGGCGCGCAGGCGGCGGCACACTTCCAGGCCGTCCATGCCAGGCAGCATCCAGTCCAGCACCACCAGATCGGGCGGGTTGTCGCGCGCCGAGGCCAGCGCCGCCGCTCCGTCCGCCGCCGTGTCCACGTGGTAGCCTTCGTAGACCAGCCCGCGCTTCAGCAAGTCTAGAATCTGGGGGTCGTCATCTACCGCCAGGATTCGTGTCGAAGATTCTATCATAGTCCTTCTATTATAACATATGTCCGACCGCTAAAAGCTGAACAGCAGATGAGACTTTGATTAAAATCTCATCTGCTGTTCTGTTTTCGATATTAGTGAACGGTCCATGCAGGACGGGGAGGAGTTATGTGTGACTGGAGCCGACCACTTCAGTGGTGGTGGCGCGGCCCTCGGTGCCCGAATGAGCGACGACCAGTTCGCCGTCAGCGGCGCGGGTGGCTTCCGAGGCGGCGGTCTGCTCGGCCAGGGCTGCGTCACTCTGCGCGGCGGCCTTCAGGTCGGACACGATGACCTGCAACGCGCCCGCGAACGGCACCGCCAGCGCGGCCCCGGCCAGCCCGCCCAGGGTCGCCCCGATCAGCAAGCTGACCATCACCGTCAGCGGGCTGATGCCGACGCTGTTGCGCATCACACGCGGCACCAGCACGTTCCCCTCGACCAACTGCAAGAGCACGGCGAAGGCGACGACCGCCAATACGCGAGGAACAGGGCCGATATCGCCCACCCCCAGCAGGCCCAACAGGCCATCGTTCCCTGTCTGGGTGAAGGCGACTAGGATGGCGGGGGCAGTGCCAATGTAGGGGCCAACCAGCGGGATCGCCTCGCAGATAAAGATGATCACCGCCAGCACCGGCCAGTATTTCAGCCCGAGGACGAAGTAGCCGACGGCGCTGGTCAACCCGACGATCAACATCAACGTGAGTTGCCCGCGCACCCAGCCGCCCACCTTGACCTCGATATCGTCCCAAACCCGGCGGACCCGATTCGCCCGGTCGGCGGGGAGCAGCGACAGAGTCCAGCGCTTGATCAGGGTGCGTTCGGTGAGCCAGTAGAAGGCGATAACGAACATCGCCAGGAGGCTGAACACCCCTTCCGCCACGCTCAACACGGTGGTGGTGGTTTTCTGCACCTGCTGCACGGTCTCATTGGGGTTCGTGCTCACCGGGGGCGGGGCGACAAAGACCTGATCAATCGCGTTGGCGACCAGGTTTAACTGCGATTGGATGAAGCTGTTGCCGCTGTTTTGCTGCGCCATCGTGTGCAGCTCTTTGCTGATCGTCGGCATCTGCTTGGTGACTTCGCTCACCTGGCTGAGGATGACCGGAACGGTGAACCAGGCCAGGGCGGCGATGATCAGGAACAGGGTGGTGTAGACGACCAGGATGCCCGACGTGCGGTTGAACACCCCACGCCGGAGCCGGTTGACCAGCGGCTCGATGGCGGTTGCCAGCATGATCGAAATGAGCAGCAGGAGGAGGACCGGCAGGAGTTGCTGCAAAAAGTAGATCCCCAGCAGCACGGAGATGACGATCACCGTGAGGCGGATAATCTGCCCGGTGGTGAAGTTGAAGTTGATGGTCAGTGTACGGTTCGCAGAGGGCCGCTCCATGTGCGTAGCCTACCTTATCTGTTGGGTCATACTTGGGCTTCCAGGGATGTCAGTTAGACGAAAGCTTGTAGTTTTCATCTCTATGAGAGAACGAAGCAAACGGCGGTTCGGTACGAGCAGTTAGTCCCGATTGATGAGGTCGCCGTTGCTGTTTCACCCGGTACATCGCCGAGTCGGCCTGGGCGATCAGGGTTTGGGCGGTGCGCGCGTCCTGGGGATAGGTGGCGAGGCCGATCGAGGCCGACGGGTGCAACAGGTGGGAAGCGGCCCCCCCCGCGCCGTCGTGCCCCTCGCTGGGCGGGCGCCGGCCGTCGGTAGGGAATAATTCCAGTTGCAGCGTAATCGGGCGGTCCAGCGCCTTCTGGATGCGTCCGATCAGGATCTCGGCTTGCACATAGGCGGTATTCGGCAGGATGACGGTGAATTCGTCGCCCCCGTAGCGGCACACGATGTCGCTGTCGCGCAAACTGCTCCGCAGCGCCTCGGTCACCCCCAGCAGGAGCATGTCGCCGCTGGTGTGCCCGTAGGTGTCGTTTACCTGCTTGAGCTTGTCTACGTCGATCATCAACAGGCTCAACGACTCATTCCGCCGCCGGGCCGCGTGGACCGCCTGTTCCAGCCGCTCCTGAAAGTACTCGTGGTTGTAGAGGCCGGTCATCGTGTCGCGGGTGGCCCGCCGCTCCAGGTCGGCGATCACGTTCTCGTGATAGCTCTTGACCGTGTTGAGCAGCAGATCATCCAGAATGCGGTCCAGGTAGAGGGCCAGATCGAGCATCGGGTAGTCGGGGCCGGTCAACTGGTTATGCAAGGTCTCCAGAATATGGCGGCGCAAGACGATATATTCGTGGATGACCTCGTGGACTTCGTAGCCCTGCTGCTGGCGGGTGCGGCCCTGGGCGCGGGCATAGCGCTGCATCTGCTCCAGCGGACCGGGGAGCGTGGGATAGCGCCCGCTGCTCGGTGCGGTGGTGGGGTGGGGAGGGACGACCCCCGGCGCGGGGGTGGGATCGCGGGCGGCCATTGCCGCCGCGATGGCCGCGCTGTCGGCATCCGGGGCCTGTCCGGCGCGGATGGTCTGGGCCAGCGCCCCCAGCATCCCCTTGACCCCGTCTACGATCTGATGCGACAGCAGGGTATTATGAATTTCCGTGTCGGGCGTGTGGCGCAGATCGGCCACCCAGGCACGGGTAATCGGTTCGACGTTGTTGGCAATAATGTCAGCGACGCGACTTAGCACAGTGGATCACCCTCCCTATATACGACGGTTCTCGGCCCCACGGCAATGTGCCCTGCCGGGTGCCGACCGTCTCCCTCGCCTGGTTCCTGTGTCATGCTCTCGTATGGTATACGCAGATCACCCTGTTTTGGCTTACGCCGCCTGGCCCCTGTGCCCCTGGTGGTCCTCGCGCGCCTGCTCCACCCGGCGCGGTCCCACCCGTTGACCCCTCAACTCCCCACCGGAAGATGCCCCTCTTGTCCCGTTGAACGCCCGTTGCGCGGTGTCGTAGTGCCGTAAATGCCGGGTATCATATTACCACATAGTAGCATTTTTAGTACCATAACTTTCGGGTTGACAGTCGCCCGGTCGCGTGTTACTTTAAAGCGATGGAGACACCGAACCCTATTGCAATAAGTACCCCTCAGGCATGGGTTGGGCGGGCTTTCGACCCCGGCATCCTCTGGCTGATCCTGTCGGCTGCTAGCTTTGGCTCGATGGCGGTGTTCGCTAAAGAGGCGTATGCGGTGGGGGTGGGGCTGCCCACCTTGCTGGCGACCCGGTTCGCGCTGGCGGCGCTGCTGCTGTGGGTGGGGACGCTGGCCGGGCGCACGCCGCTGCGGCTCTCGCGGCGGCAGGGGATCGGGCTGTTGCTGATGGGCGGGGTTGGGTACGTGGGCCAGTCCTTCTCCTTCTTCACCGCGCTGCAAACGATCCCGGCGGCCACCACCGGGCTGCTGCTCTACACCTACCCGGCCTTGGTGACCCTGCTGGCCTGGGGGCTGCTCAAAGAGCGGTTGACCCCGCCCCGGCTGCTGGCGGTGGGGGTGTCGTTCGCCGGGTGCGTGCTGGTGCTGGGTGTGCCGTCTAGCACCGCGCCGTTGGACCCGGTTGGGGTGGGCTGGGGGCTGGCGGCGGCGATCATCTATTCGTTGTA
>JBBSEL010000295.1:0-5570 GCA_038239755.1 Chloroflexia bacterium
ACACCAGCGGCGGCCCCTCTGGGTTCCCCCGCCACTCGTAGTACAGGTTGATGTTGTTGATCGGGATGGTTGGCATAGTTCGTATTGCGTATTGCGTATTGCGTATTGCGTATTGCGTGTTCGGGTGACTATCTTGTGTAAAGGCTAATTCAGGATCAGCCTAGATGCGAGCTTACGTACTACGCAATACGCAATACGTAATACGCAACACGCGCTAAGGCTCCCCGTACTGCTGGCTCAACAACCGCTTATCTACCTTACTCGGCCCCGTCATCGGCAGGGCATCGACGAAGACGACCGACTTGGGCACTTTGTAGCGGGCCAGGCGGTCGCGGGCGAAGGCGAGCAGGGCATCAACAGCGGGCGGCTGGCCGGGGCGGGCGACGACGATAGCTCGGCCCACCTCGCCCCAATGGGGGTCGGGCACGCCGATCAGGGCGACGGCGACCACACCGGGGTAACTGGCGAGCACGCCCTCCACCTCCGCCGGATAGATGTTCTCGCCGCCAGAGATGATCATATCTTTCAGCCGCCCGACGATGTAGTAATAGCCCTCGGCATCGCGGCGAGCCAGGTCGCCGGTGTGGAGCCAGCCGTCCACGAAGGTCTGGGCCGTCTCCTCGGGGCGGTTCCAGTAGCCGGGGACGACCTGCGGGCCACGGATCAGCAGTTCGCCCACTTCCTCCGGCCCGGCCTCCTGCCCGTCGGGATGGATCACTTTCACGTCTACATGGAACAGTGGCACGCCGACCGAACCAGGCTTGCGGCGCACGTCATCGGGGGGCAACCAGAAGGTGTTCGGCCCCGACTCGGTCAGCCCATAGCCCATCTTGAAATCGACTCCCCGCTCCCAGAACGGCTCGAACACCGGGGGCGGACAGGGCGCGCCTCCGCTCAACACCCAGCGCAGGGGCGAGAAGTCGGCCTCGGCCCAGCGCGGGTGGTTCTGCTGGGCGATGAACATGGTCGGCACGGCGAAATAGATTGAGACCCCGCCGTCGGCGATCAGGTCGAACACCTGATCGGGGTCGAATCCCTTGCAAACGATGGACGAGCCGCCGATATGGACCAGCGGCGCGGTCAGCACGTTCAGCCCGCCGGTATGGAACAGCGGCATGTTCAGGATGGTCCGGTCGTGGGGCGACAGGCCCCAGCTCATCACCGTGTTGATCGAGTTCCAGGTGACGTTGCCGTGGGTCAGGATCGCCCCTTTGGGCATGCCCGTCGTCCCCCCGGTGTAGCAGATCACCCACGGCGAGTCCCAATTCAATTCCACCAGCGGCGGCGACGTGGCCGGGTGCGCGTCACGTTCGGCCAGGGTGTGATCATCGGAGGCGGCCTTGTGATCAAGGTCCAACGTGGCGTACTGGGCCAGGCTGGGCACTTCGGGGCGAATCGCCTGCACCTGGGGCACAAAATCGGGGCCGTAGACCAGCAGGGCGGGCGTCGTGTCGGTCAGCAGCCCGCAGAGTTCGTGCGCGGTCAGACGAGTGTTGAGCGTCTGCATGATCGCTCCCAGCTTGCCGCAGGCGAACCACAGATCGAGGTAGGCCACGCAATTCTGGGCCAGCACGGCGACCAGATCGCCCTCGCCGATGCCCAGCGCCCGCAGCCAGTGGGCGGTGCGGTTGGTCTGGGCGTTCCACTCGCGGTAGGTGATCGAGCGGTGGCCGTCCTGCGCGTCAATCAGGGCCACGCTGTAGGGCGAGAGCAGATCGCGCCGGCCCAACCAGTCGCCGATGAAGGTCATGTGCCCACCACCAGTCCCCCATCCACGGTCAGCACCGCGCCGTTGATGAACCCGGCTTCCTCGGAGGCCAGGAACAGGTAGGCCTGCGCGACATCGTCCGGCGTGCCCATCCGCCCCAGCGGAGTGTGGGCGATCATCCCGGCCAGTACCGTTTCGGGCATGGCGGCGGTCATCTCGGTGGCGATGAAGCCGGGGGCGACCGCGTTGGCGGTGATGCCGCGCTTGCCCAGTTCCCGCGCCCAAACGCGGGTCATGCCGATCACCCCGGCCTTCGTCGCCACATAGTTGGTCTGCCCGAAGTTGCCGTACAGCCCGACGACCGACGAAGCGCTGACGATCCGCCCGTAACCGCCGCTGATCATGTGCGGCACAATCGCCTGGGTCGCGTTGAACACGCCCTTCAGGTTGACCCCGATCACCGCATCAAAATCGGCCTCCGCCATCCCCCCGGTGACTTGCCCGTCCTTGACCCGCACCAGTTGGGCATCGCGGGTGATCCCGGCGTTGTTGATCAGGATGTCGATCCGCCCGAAGCGTTCGACCGTCGCCGCCACCGCCGCCGCCACGTCGGCCTGCGCGGTCACGTTCACGCGGCAGAACAGGGCTTGCCCGCCTGCTGCGGTGATTTCGTCGGCTAGCGCCTGCCCGGCCTCGGCGGCCATATCCCAGATGGCGACGGAGGCCCCGGCCTGCGCGAACAGCCGCGCTGTCGCCTTGCCGATGCCGTTGGCCCCGCCGGTGATCACGGCGACCCGGCCTGCTAAGCTAATCCCCATTGCACCACACTCGCTCCCCAGGCGTAGCCGGTCCCGGCGGCAACCATCACCATCAAGTCGCCGTCCTTCAACCGGCCCGTTTCCTGGCCTTTGATCATTGAAATCATCTGGTCTTGCTGGCCGACATGACCGAATTCGGAGAGATAATAGCTCTGCTCGTCGCGCAGCCCCAGTTCGCGCAGCACGAAGTCGTGCGCCGACCGCTTCATATGCAAGATGTTCAGGTAATCGATATCGGCGCGGGTGTGCCCGCTCTTCGCCAAGGCGGTGTCTATGACCTGGAGGAAGTTTTGCATGGACAGCGCATCGAGCCGGGTCTTCATCCCCTCCGGGTCGAGCACGTCGAGCCGATTGCGTCCGGCGGCGATGGCCTCGGCGGTCAACGGCTCCATCGTCCCCCCGGCAGGCACGACCACATCGAGCGAAAACGAGCCATCTACCAGCAGCGCCGTGCTCAGCACTTCGTTGCGCGGTGCGTCCCGGCGCAAGACCAGCGCCCCGGCCCCGCAACTCAGGTTGATCAGGAAGCGCGACCGGGGGTTGGTGTAGTCCACCAGATCGCCATTGCGGTAGCCGCCCGCGATCAGCACGGTCTTTACGTCGGGGTCGGAGCGGAGCAGCCCCTTGGCCAGGGCCAGTGCCCCGATGGTCGTGCTACAGCGCATCGCCACGTCGATCGCCCAGGCTCGCCGCGCCCCCAGGTCATAGGCCAGCTTGATCCCCGCCGTCCAAACCGGGTACTCTTTCCACTCCTCGGTGGTGCAGAGGACCACGTCCACGTCTTCGGGTCGCACATCGGCCTGCGCCAGGGCATCCCGCGCCGCCCGCACCGCCATCGCCGTCGGCTGGTCATCGGGGCCGGGGATTGGCTTCTGCACCAGCCCGAACTTGCGGGCGATCACGTCTTCCGGAATGCCCGTTTCGTGGGCGATCTCGGCAGCGGTGATATGCGTCGCCGGGACATACATGCCCACCCCGGCAATGCCGATGGGCACCCTATTCATGCGCGGCGTCCTTGGGCAAATCGACATACTGGCCGATAAACGCGACGATATCTTCCCAGCGAGTCAGGTGCCGCTCGGTGTCCGACTGCACATGCCGCACGACGCTATACCAGCCGGGCGGCGGGGTAACCGTCTCGTCCGCCCCCTCTTCGTAGACGAAGCGCAAGACGAACGAGACCAACTTGGACTCCGGGTTCATGGGCGGCTCCAGGGGGACGATGCGTGCTGAGTGCTGAGTGCTGAGTGCTGAGTGCTGAGTGACGAGAATTACGCAATACGCAATACGCAATCGAGATCACGTTTCACGTTTCACGTTTCACGACGCAGGGTGGGACGGTGAACGCAGTATACCAACCGGGGGTCACAGGGGAGTTACAGTTCGGTTACAAGCGCATCGGCGGCCTGGAGGATGCGGCCATAGAGAGCAGTGGTGACCGGGGAGGGGTCCATGTCCAGTTCGGCGCGCATGGCAAGGAGGCACCGCTGGTAGGTGCGGAGGGCCAGGGAACGGTTGTTTTGCCGGGTGTAGGCGACCATCATCAGGCGGTAGGCCCGCTCCCAGCAGGGGTCATGGTCGAGGATGCGCCCGCACACGTCGAGCGCTTCGTCATAGCCGCCCCGTTCGACCAGCGCCCCGGCCAGCTTGTCGGCCACCCGCAGGTAGAGGGCGAGCAGGCGCTCCCGCTCGGCGCTGGCCCAGTCCTCATAGAGCGCATCGGGCAAGAACGGCCCACCGTAGAGGCCCAGCGCCGTCTGGAAATGGGCGATGGCCGGGTCCGCCTGGCACCCCTCCAGTGCACGCAGCCCGGCGGTGCCTTCCGCCTCGAACGCCGCCCCGTCCAGCCACAGATCGGCTTCCGGGCGCAGGCGGTAGGCGGTGCCCTCGCGGACGATGAAGGCAAACGGGGCATCGGCGGCGCGGTCGGGTTCCAGCGCCTTGTTCAGTGCGTTGAGCGCCACCTTGAAATCGCGGCCCGCCGCGTCGGCCCCCAGCGTGGGCCACAGGCTCTCCACGATCTCCTCGCGTTGCAGCCAGCGGCCATGCTGGGCGAGCAGTAGTTGGAACAACTGGCGGGCCGTCGCCCGTTGCCAGTCGCGGGTTTCCACTTCGGCCTGGCCCCGGTAGACGCGGAACGCCCCCAGCGTGTGGACCCGCAACTGGTAGCCGGGATGGACCTGCAAGCCCGGCAGCCCCAGCGCCGCCAGCAGGTGGGTGACATAGGCCGCGTGCCGCCCCCGCCGCGCCGCCAGCAACAGCGGCACGATCTGGCGCAGGTCGGGCGGACTTTGCAGGGTCGCGGCAGTGAACAAGAAATCGTAGCCGTGAGCCTCGGCCAGGGCCAGCGCATCCTCCACGCAGGCAGCGCTCAATTCGGCCTGCCCCAGCCCGGCGTAGGCCAGGGCGAGCCACAGCCGGGTCGCCGCCCGGCCCAGGCGGTCGCCACAGTCGCGGAAGGCGGCCAGCACCCGCGTCAACAGGTCCACCGCCTGGCTCGCCTGCCCGGCCAGCAGGTAGCTGCTGCCCAGGGCCAACTCGCTGAGGGCGACGATCCAGGCATCGCCCGCCCAGCGCCCGGTTTCCACCGCTTCTGCTGCCGCCCGCTGTGCTGCGTCCAGGTCGCCGCCGAAGCCATAGGCGCGGGTCAGCCCCCACATCACTTCGGCCCGCATCCGCCGCACCGCCAACTGGTCGGCCAGCGCCATCGCCGTTTCGTAGCAGCGGATCGCCTCCTGCAACGCGGGCGGCCCCAGATCGTTGTAGCGCAGTTGCCAGGCGTGGCCCAGCCGGGTGTGCCCCACGGCGGTGACAAACGGCGAATCGAGCCGCGTGCCCAGGGCGATCCCTTCCTGCGCCAGGACAAAGGCCGGGGCCACCTCCCCACGGAAGGTCTTGATCAGGGCGAGAAGCAGCGGGGTCTCGCGGTGGGCACGGGGGGGGTGGACGTGGCCCCGCGCCGCCTCTTGCCGCTCGTCCTCCACCCACGATTGCAGGATGCGCTGGGCGGCGTCCAGTTGCCCGGTGCGGAGCTTGACCCGCAC
>JBBSEL010000296.1:0-5558 GCA_038239755.1 Chloroflexia bacterium
GCGGCTCGCCCGACGCGGGCACACTGGCCGTGTTCAACTGGCAATTCAACGTTAGCTCGTTCGCCATAACTTCCTCCCCGACAGTGCTAAGGACTGAGGACTGAGGACTGAGGACTGAGTTGTTTACTCAATACACAGCTATCACCTGGCAGCCTCCGTTCTTCTACCATATACAGCAAACATTCGTATACAACTACAACAAACTTTAAGCACGCAGTCCTCAGTCCTCAGTCCTCAGTCCTCGTACCTTGTCCAACACCCCGGCGACCCCGCCGGTGGCTTCCCAGCGCAACATCAACTGGAGGCCCTGACCATAGAGATCGGTCCGCTGGCGGAAATGCGCCAGGCGGCGGGTGCAACCCCAGTATTCAAGCACCTTGTAGGCCACCCATTCGGCAAACCCCTCGCGCACCCGCACATCGGTCAGCGCTGGGCAGTTCTCGCCTTGCCAGACGTGCGCCCACTCGTGCGCCGCCACTTCGCAGAAGACGATCTGCGGCAGCCCGTATTCGACATAGATCACCCGCAGGCGGTTTTCGCGCAAGAACAGGCCGAAGCAGCGGTGGCGGGCGTCGCTTTCCATCGGGTTCGCCGCGTGGCGGTCCACCAGTTCCAGCAATTGATCGTGGTTGACGAGGTGAAAATGGGTGCCCACCGACAGGGTCAGCCCCAGCGTCTCCTGAATCGACTGCTGCACCCGGGTATAGAGCGGCATCGCCCGCGCCGGATCATAGACCGCCGTCAGGTGGCAGCGGTCGCACATGCGCCGCCCGTCGGGCCGGACATAAGCCATGTTGCCCAGGGGCAGGCCGCAGGTGTCGCAACGTGGGCGGCTCCAGCAGGCATCGCAATAAAAACGCCGCGCTTCGGGCACCAGCAAAAACGACTCGTGCCCCACCCCCAGCGCCCGCCCGCAGCCCGCGCAGCGCAGCCAGCGTTCCCGGCACGAGTCGCACACCGTCCACACCGCCGGTTCGCCCTCGCCACCGGGCAGGCGTACCTCCGACCGCACCCCCACCGGCATCGCCCGCCCGCACAGGTTGCAATGCCGCCCGCGCCGGAGGGCTGAGGTTTGAGGTTTGAGGTTTGAGTTAAGCGTGCTCAAAGATCCGCCCGTCTATACACCGACTGTAATAGCTTTCCGTGCTAAATACCTCAGTCCTCAGTCCTCAGTCCTCGCGTTTGCGTCAAGACGTGGAAGCGGCCCAGGCCGTCGGGGTCGATCAGGCGGAACAGGCGACCGCGCTCCTCCAGCATCGCCGCTGAGGCCGCGTGGAGACCCAGCTTGCCCGCCTGCGCCTCGTAGGTCGGGCCGACCGCCGCCAGCAAGTCCCCAATGCCCAGGTCTACCAGGAAATACATCTGGCGGGTCAGGCCGGTGGTCGCCAGCCCGGCTTCGGCTCCAGCCTGTTGCAAGGCGGTGAAATCCACATGGGCGGTCATATCCTGGGCACCGGGGGCGGTGAACGGGTCCGCCTCCACCCTGCCCTGAGTATAACATAACAGGGTGCCCTCGGGGCGCAGGTCGCTGTAGAGCCGGGCGGCGGTGTCGCCATAGTCGATGGTCAGCACCTCCCCGCGATTCAGCACCCCGGCCACCGCCCGCATCCAGCGCACCGCATCCAGGTTGACCTCGCTACGCGTTCCCAGGGGCGGGGTCACGCCCAACCAGGCGAAATAGGCGGACAGTTCGGGGGTGGACGGCGGCCCGATCTCCTCACGTAACGCGCCCGCCGCATCCAGGCCCACATAGAGTTCCTGCACCCCCGCGTCAGCCATCAGCACCCGGTGGACCGGGAACGCATCCACCAACTCGTTGCTGAAGATCGCCCCGGTGACACTGTGCGGCGGCAGCGCGTCCAGGCTCTCGTGCCAGGTCACGGTGGCCCCCGGTATCCCGGCCAGCACCGCCGCCTGCTGAGCGCGCAGCCCGGCGCTGCGTTCGATGATCCCGTAGCGCACGCGGGCGAACAGATCGGGATGGTCGGTGGCAAGCGCGGCCAGGATGTCGGCAGCCAACCGCCCGCTGCCCGCGCCCATCTCCACCCCCTGGAACGGGTCGGGCCGCCCCAACGCCGTGTCCACCCGCGCCAGCCAATGGGCCAGCATTTGCCCGAACGCCGGGTGAACCTCCGGGCTGGTCACAAAGTCACCGCCCCGCCCCCATGCCACCGCGCCCACGGCATAGTAGCCGGTGCCCGGCGCATAGAGCGCGGCCTCCATATAATCCCGAAAGGGGATGCGGCCCCCGCCCGCCGCGATCTGGCGGTGCAGGGCGGCACGCAGGGTAGCGAGCCGATTCTGCGGCTCCAATGGGTCGATCATTTGACAGGGTCTCCGGCCCACGGGTATAATGCGTGGAGATGAGGGCACGCCACGCGCCCCGTTATCATCTATTACGTATCCCCGATAAGGAAGGTCACACCGCGTATGCCAGCGCCCGCGTACTGCCCCCACTGCTTTTATGCTCTTGATGCCGAGGCGGTCACCTGTCCGCGCTGTGGACAGGGGGTCGGCAACACCGCTGCCCCCGCCCCCGCGCTCAGCACCGCACCGAACGGGGGCAGCGAGGGCGGACCCGCCCACGAAGAGACTTCCGCCCCCCCGCCGCTCAACCCGGCCTATGCCCGCTACATGCCGCCGCCCGGCTATGCACCCGACCCGGCGTTCACCACCGGCCCCGCCGTAGCGGAGGACGACAGCCCGCCCGCCGCGTTGCCGGTGCGCCCGGTCAGCCCCTTCGCGGATAGCCTGAACGGGGATGCCCCGGTTACGTCGCTGCCGGTGCGGGCCGTGGGCAGCGAAACCATCGTGATGCCGCTCGACGCGGAGACCCGCCTGCCCGACCCGGTGTCCGCCCCTCCTGTAGCAGCAATTGTGCCCCCAGAGACGTATGTCCCGGCCCACCCAGACGAGGCCGTGCCCGCCCCGGTCCTCGTGGCCGACGCGCCACCGAGCGTGGTCCAGCCGCTTGCCCCGGCCCCGCCGGTTGTGGCCGCCGAGCCACTCGCCCCGCCTGAACCGGTGGTGCAGGTCGTCCCCGTCGCGCTGGATGCGCCGCCCGCCGTCTGGACCAGCGCCCCCGCGCCTGCGCCGGTCGTCGCCCCGCTTACCGGGACCAAGCCTGCTGTCTCGACCACTGCCGGGGCGATGGTGCTGCTGTCGAACGAAGAAGTCATCACCCAGATCGGCGCGCTCTACCTGACCAACAAGCGGGTCCTGCTCTACGCCCCCAGCATCCTCCGCGCCGCCTTCCTACGCGATGTGGACGCGGTCGGCACGCTGACCGAGCGGGCGTCGGGCTGGTCGCTGTTTGTCGCGCTCTTCTTCCTGGGGCTGGCCGTCGTCACCGCCTTTGTCATGCTCACCCAGAACCAGGTCGCCTTCAGCGTGGGTAGCGCCATCCAGCTCCCGATGTGGCTGCTGGCGCTGGGCCTGGCCGCCGTCGGCGGGGTGCTGCTAGGCACCTACTTCTTCTGGATCAAGAAGAGCCTCTTCCTCTCGGTCGGTGGGCGGCCCCTGATCGTGATCAGCCTCTCCGGCTGGAGTCCCAAGCGGCTCGAAGGGGTAGACACCTTCGTCAACACCTTTAGCCAGGCCAAGGACGCGGTCGAGCATCCGCCCCGCGAGTGAGCAGGAAACACCGCCCGGTGGTGTACGCGCGACCGACCCCGCTCCCGCCAATCCCCACGATCCCGATCCCGGCCCGCTATCGCCGGGCGATTTTGCCACTGGCGCTCGTCGTTTGCTTGCTCAGCACCGCCTATATCTGGTTTCGCACCGAACAGGCCAGCGAGAGTATGCGCCGCTACGCCCAGGCCGCCCTCTGCGGTTCGACCACCACCAGCGGATGTCGCCGGGAGATAGTAGCGACGGTCGTCCAGCTTCAGCAAACCCCGCGGTCGAAGGGCGGCGTTGATCAATGGGTCACGCTCCAACTCCCTGGCGAGACCCGCACCGTCCGCAGCATCGACGGTGATCTTTACGCCACATTGCACGAAGGAGCGGCGGTGCGGGCCACCGAGTGGGACGGGCAGGTGGTGGAACTCCACGACGCGGCAAACCGCCAGATGCTAACGGATGCCAGCCCCGCAGCAGAGGAGCACAGCGGATCGTTTCTCCGTATCGGCGGGGTCCTTATTTCGTATATACTGATTATGCTGATGATCAAGCGCGTCTGGCTGGATAAGACGCCTACCCCTCCCCCGCCCAGCACGCTGCCACCCCTCCGGACTTTCCCAACTCCCACCCAAACCCGCAACCAGCTGACCGAGGCCGAAACCGCCTCCCTGCCCAGGGCGGGAGCCGAGGCTAAAACCCAGGCGCTGACGCCGCCGAGCGATCGGCACAGCGGCTAGCAGAGGCGCAACCTATCTCTATTTCCTGTGAGGTGCCCCCATGCCGTACACCACCCTGATCTCTCCCGCCGATCTCCTGCCCCACCTGGGCGACCCCGCCTGGGCGATCTTTGATTGCCGCTACGCGCTGAACGACGAAGCGCAGGGCGAGCGCGATTACCGCCAGGCGCACATCCCCGGCGCGGTGTTCGCCCACCTGAAACGCGACCTGGCCGACCCCGTCGTCCCCGGCCAGACCGGGCGGCACCCCCTGCCCGCCCCCGCCACCGTCGCGGCACACCTGTCCCGCTGGGGGGTAGACGCCGAGGTGCAAGTGGTGGTCTACGATGAAAGCGGCGGGGCGATGGCGGCGCGGCTGTGGTGGATGCTCCGCTGGCTGGGGCACCCGACAGTGGCCGTGCTGGATGGCGGCTGGCCCGCCTGGCACGCGGCGGGTTACCCCGTCATGGGCGGCGAAGAAACGCGGCCCGCCCGTCAATTCATCCCCCATCCCCGCCCGGAGCAGGTGCTGTCGGTGGCCGAGGTAGAGACCATCCGCACCGACCCGCGCTACCGCCTGTTCGATTCGCGGGCCGCCGACCGCTACCGGGGCGAGAACGAGACGATTGACCCGGTGGCCGGGCACATCCCCGGCGCGCACTCTGCGCCTTATGCCGCGAACCTGGACGCGACGGGCCACTTCCTGCCGCCGGAAACGCTGCGGGCACGCTTCCAGGCGTTGTTGGGCGAGACACCCGCCGAACAGAGCGTGTTCTATTGCGGCTCCGGCATCACCGCCACCCACAACCTGCTGGCCCTGGCCTATGCCGGGTTGGGCGATGGTCGCCTCTACGCCGGATCATGGAGCGAGTGGATCACCGATCCCACCCGCCCCATCGCCACCGGCACCGAGTAGCCGCCTCTAGCACAACGGCCCATCCAACCGAATATGCCACAATGCGCCCTGCCTGGCGCGTAAAAGTTGCGCCTGACCCCCCAAGTAGTGTACAATTAGCATGGCCCGATGCGCCGTGCCCCGAACAAGGGTACGATTGATCCGTTGCTGCGGGGGCCGCTATTGAAATGGAACGATGGGGAGGTATGGTCGTTTGGACGAAGAGTTAAAAATCCGCCCGATGGATATTGACCGCTTGATCGAATGGTTGCGCCGCACAGGCCGCCCGCAAACGGCGGAGGCGTTGGCGCGTCACTATTTGGACC
>JBBSEL010000297.1:0-5556 GCA_038239755.1 Chloroflexia bacterium
CAGCGAACCTGCCCACCAGCCTGCTTCCTCTTCCAGCACCAGCAGCAGCGGCGGGCTAGAGACGGTAGCAGCCATGCGCTCCTGGGCCACGCCAATCAGACAGCCCAGCAGGTAAAATCCATAGCGGCGGGCCGCGACTCGCGCCTGGTCACTTGGACCTGTCAGCGGCAGATAAATATCCAGATACGGTACAGCATGGTTGAGCTGAGTACCTGCCGCGCTGAACGGCGCGGCCCACCAGGGCCGTAGTGCGGGGGCCGACAGCATCGGAGCCAGGCGGTCGGCCACTTCTGTGCCCTGCTGTCGCCGTTCGGCAGCAGGGCATGCTTCTTGGCGCTCGCGGATCCCGGCTAAGGTCGCTTGGACCAGCAGCACGGGCGCTTCAGCTCCCGTAACGGCCACTCCGTTCGCGGCGGCTAACGCCGACCAGGCCGCTGTTTCCTGCTGAACGACATCCAGCAGGGTCTCTGGGTCAACCACCAGGGCCAGGAGGGTAAGCAAACTCGGTATATCGTCCGGCCCTGCCTCCCCGGCCAGCCGCGCCCGGTGGTGAACACAGAGCAGCGCCCGCGCAGCGTCGAGCAAGAGCATCCAGCCTGCGCCGCTACTGGCCCCCAGCAGGCCCCACTGCGTCAGACAGGCTCCCAACAGCGGTACGCGCTCCCGGAGCGCCACATGCAGGGCCCGTGCTTCTCCGGTAGGTCCAGCATCCAGCGGTGGCACGGCCAGCAGGTTCCAGTGCGTGCTGAGGCCGGGGTGCTCCAGATCCAGCACCACCGACGGCCCCTGTTGGCGCACGGGCGCATCCGGTCCGCGCACCCGTGGGTGGAGGTGGACCACGCCCACCCCGACCGCCTGCGCCGACGACACCAGCGCGCGGACCGTCGCCCCCACTTCATCGGCGGCTCCGACGGCCAGGAAGTGCCCACCCCACGAGGTCGCCACTCCAACCGCAGCGCGGACTCCGACCGGTGCGCCACTGCGGGTCGCTCGACCGAGCAGCAGCAGTGGCCCCTCGCCGGTCGGCAATGTGTAGCTCGGCGGGAGAGGCACAACCCCCCCTTGCTGCAAATCCAGCCGCACTGTGCCCGGCCCGCCGGTTGCGGGGAACCACAGGCGCGGTGGGCCGCCGTCGGGCCAGGGATCCCACAGCCGATAGTGACGAACGAGCCAGGTGCTTAACGCGCGGGGCAACAACCAACGATGAAAGCCTCGACGAGCCGCTTCCGGGGTCGGTGTACCCACGGCGAGCAACGCGCCCCCTGCCGGGGCGACATGCAGGCGCAACTCGTAGTCTCCAACGAACAGGGTCTCATCAAGCAGGCCGGTCATTGCGCTCAGCAACGGGGGCCGTGCCTCCCCGCGCCAGGACCACTGCCCCGCCACGCCGAGAGGCCGCGCCGCTGAGGGCGAGGGCATCGCCAGGGGTTCCAGCAGCCCGGCGGGCAGCACCTGGGCGATCAGGCCACTCAGCAGTTCCGCAGCCATCGGCGCGCCCTCCAGTTCCAGCCGCAACTCCCCGGCCTGTCGCCGCCAGACCAGATCCACCCAGCCGTACTGCCCGGCCAGGGCGGCCAGGGCCTGCCCGAGCCGGAGGCCATCCTCGGCGGTGGGGGCCGGGGCATGGTAGCGCACCCGCCAGCGTTGCCGCCGTGCCCTCCAGGGCAGGGGGGCCAGCAGCCAGGTGCCCGCGCCAGCGGCAGCGCACGCTCCACAAAGGAGCAAGACGGTGAGCGGACCGGGCAGCCGCCCGGTGCCGGCAACCAGCAGACTGATCCCCACACTGCCCAAGAGCAGCCAGAAGAACCTACGAGCCATCTGTGGTCTCGCTCTCCGGGCTACGCCGGGCGGCTTCCGGTGGGTCGGCGGTCGCTTGCTGGTCCAGCCGCCGCAGGAGTGGGGCGCGCTTTTCGTCCACCAGCCACAGGAGCCACTGTCGTCGCTGGCGCTCCAACCCGATCTGGGCACCGGCCAGGGCCGTGTCCAGATCCTCGGCGGCTGGACGCGGTCGCCCCAGGCCGAAGAGGGTCAAGATAGTGATCATCGCTCCTCCGTACTGCGCCTAAAATGGCACTTCGTCCTCATCGAGGTCGGAGCTTACACCAGCGGGCCGGGCATCGAGCAGTAGTAGCTCCTCAGCTTCTACCTCGGTCGTGGTGTGCTCCAGACCGTTGCTATCCTGCCAGCGCCGCGTGCGCAAGCGCCCTTCAAGGTAGACCCGGCTGCCCCGGTGCAAAAACTGCCCGGCGGTCTCGGCCAGGGCGCGCCAGGCGACGATGCGCACCCACTCCGTCTCTTCGCGCAACTCGCCCTCCGGCGTGCGCCAGGCGCGGCTGACCGCCACAGAGAAGGTCGCCAGCGGCACCCCCGACGGTACGTTTTTAGGCTCCGGGTCGTGCCCCAGGTGGCCGATCAAAATGACTTTATTGACTCCTCGTGCCATCTATGTACTCTCCTTCGGGTAAGATGTGATCCGCCTCACTTGCCTTACTGCTCAGCGGGGTCGTCAGTAAACGGAAACCGGGGGAGGAGTTCTGTTGCGAGCACGGGCAGCTGATAGCGGGCATAGATTCCCAACGACCGTTGCACTTCCCCCACTATGGCGTGCCAGTCGTGGCGGATTGCCACAACTGTCGGATCAGGCGACTGTCCGACGGCCTCCTCAGCCAGTATCTGATCATCGAATGCCTCGCCAGTGTACGCGGCAAATTCACGGAGATCCTCTAATTCAATCACGACCAGGCTGAGGCGGGCATAGCCGCGGCGCAACGCCCGTTCTGCGTCAGAGATGGTCCATATGGCAGCCTCCGCCTGATTAGCCAACTGCTCTCTATAGTCGCGCGCCGCGGCTGGTTCCATGCACACCGGTTCGGCATCCCCGTTTAGAGGAGCACACAAAGGTTCTTCGGGCATCGTCTAGGTTCTCCTTAATGAGACCACTGGCTCCGCGGGCCCATCCCCATCCTCCCCAGCCGGTGCAGCCGTCTGCGGGGAAGGCATTTTGAACAGCCTCTCTCCTGGGTCCAATACCATCCCCAGCCGCAGGAGCTGCTGGGCGGCCTGTCCCAGGTCGTCCGCTGCCTGCGCCAGGGTTCGTGCGACCTCGGCCAGATCCGCCGGCCACTCGACGATCCCCGCATCCGTCCCTGCATATTCCCGAGATGATTCGGGCGATTGACCAGGCCACGTACCCTCCGCACCCGGTTCTGTGTGCTCGCTGTCCGCCGCTGGGGGTCGCTGCTTGCTACCGAGGGTGCGAACCACCACCGAGATCACCCCTTGATCATGCCGCGATAGCTGGACGACCTGACGTAAAAACGCCTCTGGGTCGGGGAGTTGACAGCGGCGGAGGAGCGCGCGCACCCGCTCGGTGGTGGCCTGTTCGGCTACCCCGTAAGGCGGAGCCTGCTCCCACACCGGTGCATCCCACAATTCGGCGACCGACACTCCTAACGCCTGGGCGAGGCGTTCGAGCGTCAGAGCGGAGGGCCGGACGATCCGGCCTCTCTCCAGCTTGTAGATATAGGAGGCGGCCAGCCCGGAGGCTTGTGCTAACCGGTAGCTGCTCAACCCCTGGGCGGTACGGAGCGCCTGCAGCCGCTGAGCAAATGGGAGTAAGGTTTGTTGTTCCGACATCACGGTACTCCTCGTGGGGTGGCTGGGCCGCCCGCACTCTGTGGGTTAGGTGCCCTCAAAGAACGCCCGCTCGTAATCGCTGGCGACCACATCGAGCGGGTAGTACTCGTTATCGAAGATAGCGACAAACTCACCCACTTCCCCTGTGGTAATCTGGGTCAAATGCGCGTCGGTCAGCTTCGGGAAGAGGGCACGATCCAGGTCTACGTCACGGGCTTGCTGCTTACCAATCAGGACCAACGGCGTGTTGGCGATGATTTGCTCCGTGTGTTCATTGGCGGCATAGCTGGACGGATTCTGATCGGCGGTCCAGATCGCCGCGCCAAAGGTGCGCGCGGTTTTGTTGAGGTCTACCACCATCTTGGCCAGCACCGGGTCGGCGGCCAGGTACTTGAACTCATCAACCATCAACACCACCGGATAGCCCCGGCGCGGATTACGAATGTGGCGGGCCAGCGCGGCCAGGATCTGGGCATAGAACCAGGGCCGGTACGACTCATCCACGCGCTTCACGTCAAAGCAGACTGCCCGTGCGGTCAGCGAGAGGTCCAGGTTGGTCGGCTGATTGAACGTCGCGCCCAATTCGCTATGCACATAGAGTTGAGCGATCTCATCGGCCAGGAGCTGGCCCCGCCCCGTCGCGGCCAGGCAGGTGCAGAGGTCTTCCAGCCGGGGAGTCGTCGCCGCCGTCAGCGGCGTTGGGTCGTCCCAGAAGGGCGCGTACAGCCGCTGCTGGGCGGCGGTAAGGTCGGCCAACTCCAGATTGGTGAAGACTCGTCGTCCTAAATCCGAGCCACGGCTGGCGGCCCCGGTGCCGCTAGAGAGGAGCAGGGCAAGCTGGCGATTGACGTGGGTGATCTGGGCGGCCAGGGTCTCTTCCACCCGGTCGAGCAGGTTGATGCTGGCCGTGCCAAAGGCGATCGGATTGTAGCTACCTCCTGCGCCCAACGACTCGGCCAGGCGGCGGCAGTGACCCTGCGGCTCGATGAGGATGACTTGGGTGCCGGTCAGCGCCAACCGGTGCAGCAGCACATTAATGGCGAAGGTTTTGCCCGCGCCCGGACGACCCAACATGGTCAGGTGAAACGGGCGATTGCCCGCTGCGCCCGAGCGTGCCCAGCCGTCATAGAAGATCGGGTTGCCAGTGGTGCGGTCCACTCCCCAGAGAATGCCCGCCGTCTCCGCCCGGGAGCGGAAGCCGAACGGCATCATCACCCCCGCCCCACCCGACAGGACCGGCGTAGCGCGCAGATCCAGCCGAAGGGCTTTCAATGGAGTGGTGGTGAAGAGCTTCAGGGCCTCCTGCTGCTGCCCGACTTCCAGGCGCAGGCGGCACCGCGCGGCCAACTCATTCTTGACCCGTACCCCATGCTCACGCACCTTCGCCAGGGTCGGCCCTTGCACCAGCACGGCCAGCGTCACGAGGTGGAAGCGTTCGCCGTGCTCGACGATCGCCATCGCCCGCTGGACGTCATGGAACGCCGCTTCCGACTTGGCGTCTTTGGTGGTGAACTTGCCGGTGGTGGTCAGTTGGGCCTGAAGCGCGTTGTAGCTGTTCTGGAGCTTGAAGCGTGCCCGATCTAGGTCCAGCGTCTCAACATGGACGCACAAGGCCAGCGGGAATGGGAGGGCCAGCAGGCGGTGAAAGCTGGTCAGGTCCCAGGTACCCAGCAGCTCCCACGCGGTCCAAACGGCGAGGTAGGGTGCCCCGCGCTCCTAGGGGGCGAGGTGGTCCCACTCTTCATGATAGGGCACCTGGGGGGCGAAGAAAGGCGGTAAGCCTCCGGGCAACGGTCGAACCCCCGTCAGGAAGCTGTCCTCAGCGGCATGGAGCAGGGCAGCCGGGGGCACCTCCGGACCCGGCCAGGCGACCAGGAAGTAGCGCGTACGACGCATGCGTGCCCGTTGCACCAGATCGTC
>JBBSEL010000298.1:0-5537 GCA_038239755.1 Chloroflexia bacterium
AGGCCCACCTCAACTTTTACCTCGTACAGAAGGAGGCAGCACATGGAAAAGCAGTTTAGTCAAAAATGGATGGCGACCGTCAACGGTACGTCGAATTCCCCAGTGTTATGCCTCCGGCAAGATGCCGCCTCATGCGGTCGCACGCAGCTAAACACGCAAAATCTCGGTGAGACCCGGCTGGTAAATTCGGGTGATCTGAATCTGCGCGGTACGGTCGTCGGTTGCGCGACCTCCAATCTTCTGCTGACCTCGATGCGCGCCAGCGCGTTCGCGGTGGTGCCCTCCGTCTTTCCCCTGCACAGCGTCCGCTAACGGCTGCTTTGTGCAGCGGCGGAGTCTATCTTCCAACCCCCTCGGTTTTCTCAAATACCGCACCCACCTTTGCGCGGCTAGCTCAAGCGGCAGAGCGGCTGGCCCACATCCAGCAGGTTGGAGGTTCAAGTCCTCCGCAGCGCACCCTGATCATCCCTTCTCTTTTCGGGCTTGTGGCGGAATCTGGTAGACGCGCTACGCTCAGAACGTAGTGACCTGTAGTCGTGGGGGTTCGAATCCCTCCAGGCCCACCAACGCTCCTGTTACCCTTGTGTCCCGCGCTCCTTTAGCTCAATGGCAGAGCACCTGACTTTTAATCAGGGTTGTTGTGGGTTCGAGTCCCACAGGGAGCACGGGGCGCGGCGGGGGCGGCATCGCAATTCGTTCTTCGGGGATCGTCTAATCGGTAGGACGGCTGACTCTGAATCAGCAAGCTGGGGTTCAAGTCCCTGTCCCCGAACCAGGCTGACGTAACTCAGTGGACAGAGTACCGGCGCGCCATGTCGGTGGTCGTGGGTTCGACTCCCACCGTCGGCTCCCCTGCGGCCCCTGGCCCGCCGCGAGCAAGAGTAGCGCAATTGGCAGCGCGTCTGCTTCCCAAGTAGAGGGTTGCGAGTTCGAACCTCGCCTCTTGCTCGCGGCGGGTCGGGTGCCGCCTGGCCTATCCTTCTTGCCGCCGTAGCTCAGTTGGGAGAGCGCATTCCTGGTACGAATGAGGTCCGGGGTTCGACCCCCCGCCGCGGCTCTATGCTCGATTGTCTCCTTCATCCTTCTCCGATAGCTCAATGGTAGAGCGCCCGCCTGTTAAGCGGAGGGTTCCAGGTTCGAGTCCTGGTCGGAGAGCCACGCGGAAGTAGCTTAAGGGTAAAGCGCCTGCCCCCCAGGTAGGACCGTGCGGAGTTCGAGTCCCGCCTTCCGCTCCTTTTCTTCTCGGAACGATGGCAGAGTGGTAATGCAACGGTTTGCTAAACCGCCGTCGGGTCTTCGGCCCGCAGAGGTTCGATTCCTCTTCGTTCCGCCTCTGGGGAGGTCGCCTAGCGGCCAGGGCGCCCGTCTGGAAAGCGGGTTAGGGGCGGCCAACCCGTCTCTCGTGGGTTCGAGTCCCACCCTCCCCGCCGATATGCTCTCTGGGGAAGTGACCGAATGGCAAGGAGCCTGTCCCGAAAACAGGTTAAGGGTCGCAAGGCCTGTGTGGGTTCGAGTCCCACCTTCTCCTCCCGGCGCGAGTGGCGAAACCGGCAGACGCGCCAGGCTCAAACCCTGGTGGGGCCACCCCCGCTGCGAGTTCGATCCTCGCCTCGCGCACCTTGTAGCTTTTGTCCGAGTGGCGAAATGGTAAACGCGTCAGATCGAGGGTCTGGTCCTCTTTGGGGCTGGGAGTTCGACTCTCCCCTCGGACACCTCTGCATCACCGGACGAGTGGCGGAACCGGCAGACGCTCCAGGCTTAAACCCTGGTGGGGCGGCCCCCCGTGCGAGTTCGAGCCTCGCCTCGTACACCCCGCCGATGTAGCTCAACGGCAGAGCAGGCGTTTCGTAAACGTCTGGTTAGAAGTTCAATTCTTCTCATCGGCTCCCATTCGGGGATCGTCTAACGGTAGGACAGCAGACTTTGAATCTGTCAGTTGGGGTTCGAATCCCTGTCCCCGAACCAGGCTCGCCCGGCGAGCCATCGTGTAAAATACGGATGCGCCAGCGCCGATCCGCAGGCTTACCACTCCGGTCTGACCGGGCTTACCACACACTTTATATTGGAGAAAAATCGCTTATGAAAATCAACCATCTCAACCTCAGCGTGACCGACGTGCCCGCGACCAAAGCCTTTCTGGAAACGTACTTCGACCTGCACGACGAGGGGGGCGACCAGGGCCGCAAGAACTTCGCCATCTTGCGCGACGACAACGGCATGGTGCTGACCCTGATGCAGGGCGCGCCCGCCGCCGTCTCGTACCCGCGCACGTTCCATATCGGGTTTATCCAGGAGAGCGAGGCGCAGGTGAACGCGCTCAACCAACGGTTGAAAGACGACGGCTTCAACGTTGCGCCCCCTGAACGCTCGCACGGCTGGACCTTCTACGTGCAGGCTCCCGGTGGGATCCTCGTTGAAGTGCTGGGCTGACCGAGCCAGCGAATCTGGGTGGGCGTAAAGGGTGCCCTCCCTCTAACTTTTTGGGCCGCTAGCTCAGTTGGGAGAGCGCTACGCTCGCACCGTAGAAGTCAGCAGTTCAAGTCTGCTGCGGTCCACCAGGGACGGACCCCTCTGTCCGCCCCGTTCTGATCTGGTCGCCAAGAGGTTAGGCAGTGGTCTGCAAAACCGCCAACGCGGGTTCGACTCCCGCCCAGATCTCCCCGTTTACTCTCTACTTTCGCATGGCGTGTTCGTCTAGCGGCAGGACAGCTCCCTTTCAAGGAGTCAGCAGGGGTTCGATTCCCCTACGCGCTACCAGGGGCGGGTGGTTAGTGGTTAGTGGTTAGTGGTTAGAGACGAAAGATCGCTGCTACCAACTACTAACCACTAACCACTGACCACCAACCACTCGTCACTAGCGCCGCGCAGGCGTCGCGCAGCCGGGGAGGAACGTGTTCGCGGCGATTTTGCTCATCTGGCCCCGCGTGGTGGTGTTGTCGGGGCGGTAGTAGGGGCGGTTCAGGGGGGCGGCACAGAGTTCGCCCGGCCCGCCACAGGGATAGCCGTTGACAATGCCCCGGCCCGCGACCCGCTCGATAAAGAGGTAGAACGCCTGGGTAGGCGGCACATCCTGGAAGGTTTGCGCGGTGGGGGTTTCCTGATAGCCCGCAGTGTTGGCGATGAACTGGGCGCTCTGGCCGCGGGTCGCATTATTATTGGGGCGGAAGTAGCGCCGGTTCAGGGGCGGCACGCAGGGTTCGTCCGGCCCGCCGCAGGCGTAGCCGCCGATGACGTGCCGCAGCGCCAGCCGTTCGATCCAGGGATAGAAGGTGCTGCCCGGCGGCACATCCTCGAACGCCTGCCCGGTGGCTGGCTCGGCGAAGCCCGCCGCACTGGCGATGATTTTGCTCAGTTGCCCCCGCGTCACGTCGGCGGTCGGGCGGTAGTAGAGGCCAGGGCAGGGTTCGCCTGGCCCGCCGCAAGGATAGCCGCCGACGATGCCCCGGCAGGCCAGGCAGCGGATGTAGGTATAGAACGTATCCCCGATGAGCACATCTTGAAAGGTGACGGCGCAGACGGTCGGTGTGGCGACCGGGGTAAGGGTGGGGGTGGGACTGGGTACAGCGGCCACGCTCCAGGCGTTGAGGTAGGCCCCCGACATCCAGTAGACCATGCCGTTGGCAACTGCCACGCCGCTGTAGGTGCGCCCGGTGTGCCCCGGCGTGATCGTCCGCAGCAGGGTGCCGTCGCTCGCGTCGCGGACCTGCAAGCTGGAGGAGCCGGTGGGCGCATCGTCCACGTTGAGAAAGAGCAGCCCCCCGGCCAGGGCCATGTTGCCGTTCAGCGCGCCGATGACCTGCGGCGGGTGCCGATCCTGCCCGGTGGCGGGATCTACCATGTAGATCGAGGTGACCCAGTCAGCTTCGCCTGCGATATAGAGCGTGCCGCCGGGGCCGACGCTGGGGTCGTAGGCGGGCATCATCCCGACCCGCGTGCCGGTGGCCCGCTCCCAGATCGGGCCATCCGCGATGCTGTCGAGCAGGTAGGCGTAGAAGGTGCCGTTTTTGTGGTTGGCCCCCACCAGGGTCCGCCCCTGGCTGTCGTGGAAGATGACCGGCGTGGTGCCCCAGTCGTCATCAAGCTCCGGGGTGCCCTGGCGATCCCATTGCCGGATCGATAGGTCCGCCGGGTCCAGCGCGATGATCGCCCGACTGTAGGGTTGGCCGTCCTTCTCGCCGTCCTCGCCGGTGACGATAACTAGGGTTTGTCCATCAGGGCTGAGGGCCGGGCTGTTCCAGATGCCCGCCCCGATGGTATCGGTCGGCACCAGATATTGCTGGGCCGTTAGCGCCCCGGTCAGGCTGTCCACGCTGTGCACCTCACCGCGCACCGACGGATCGTCGCAGCCTGACGCGGTGCCGAGATAGGCCTGGCCCCCCGCCTGCAACGGCGAGACCCAGGCGAAGCCGCTTGGCCCGGCATCCAGCGACGTCCGCCAGAGTTGTGCGCCGGTCTCGGTGTTGATGCCATAATAGGCCGCGTCGCCGCCGCCGATGACCAGGGTGGTGCCCGAAATCGCGGCGGTGCTGCCGATGCCTACGCCGAGGCAGGCCGCCGGGTTGTAGCCCACGCTGACATTCCAGGCCGGAACACCAGTGCGGGCATCGAAGGCGAAGAGGTTGGGGCCGGTGCCGATGCTGCTGCCGACAAACACCCGCCCGTTGGCGATGCTCGGCGCGCTGAAAGCGGGGGTGCCGTCGGGGGCGATGCCCACTGGCGTTTCCCACTGCATGTGTAACCCGCCAATCGTAGCCGGGCTGAGTTGCGTTTCGTCGGGGTTGTAGTTCGTGCGGCTGGGATCGTGGCCGTACATCGGCCAGTCGCCGGGCGTGGAGGATACGGATGATTGCGATGCGATCGTGCGCGCCTGGATAGGCAGCAGGAGCATCACGGTTGCGCCCAGCAGCACGACCCCCACGAGGGTGGATCGTCTGTTCATTGATGCTTTCTACCTTGTGGATATTTGCAGAGAGGGCCGTCTCCGCAGGGGTGGGTGGCGGGATTGTCCATGCCCGCCAGCAGCACGCCTGGATCGGGGGCCAGGGTCGCCTGGGGGCTGCCTGGGGTCGCGTGCGCCCTGTCATTATACGAGGAACCCTGCGGGGGTGACCAGGAAATAATGTTAAGTTTTCGTTAAATCTGTTCGTGACCCGTGAGTCTAGCGGCTAGGATGCCTCCCTGTCAAGGAGGAGAAGAGGGGTTCGACTCCCCTACGGGTCGCCCTACGCTTGTGGCGCAATTGGCAGCGCATCTGTCTCCAAAACAGCAGGGTGGGGGTTCGAGTCCTCCCAGGCGTGCCGGGCGAGTGGGCAGTGGGCAGTGATCAGTAAACCGATCAGTAAGCGATCAGTAAGCGATCAGTAAAGTGATCAGTAAAGTGATCAGTTGCCTTATCTCTCAATACTCGCTGCTCATTGCTCATCGCTCATCGCTCATCACTCGTCAAGGGCCTGTAGCTCAGTTGGAAGAGCGCCGCACCTGCAATGCGGATGCCGGCAGTTCGAGTCTGCCCCGGTCCACCCTTCGCTATTTTAGAT
>JBBSEL010000299.1:0-5523 GCA_038239755.1 Chloroflexia bacterium
CCCCGGCCCCCCCCCCACGGTGACCCCCACCTCGCACCTGCCCGATCCGTTCCCGACCCGGCTGCTGTCGCTAGGCGTGCCGGTCTATGCCTCGTCGGGCGAAGAGAGCGCCCCGGCGGTGACCGACGGCCTCTGGCGCACCTGGGCGGGCTGGCGACCGACCCTCCCCACCCCGGCGGCCCCGCAATGGCTGGCGCTCGACCTGGGCCGCGTCGCCCCGCCGACGATCCTGCTCCTCTGGGACGCGGGGAACAACACCAACTACACCGAAACCCGCTATGGTGGCCTAGGCAGCTACACCGTGGAAACGTCGGCCAACAGCACCACCGGCGGCGACGGCACCTGGACCCCGGTGACGACGGTCACCGGCAACACCGTGCGGACCCGCGCCCACCGCGTGCCGTTCGCCGGGCAACGCTGGATGCGGTTGGTGGTGACGGCGCTGGCCCCTGGAGCGGACCAGGCCGCGCTGGACGAGGTGGCGGCGTATGACGCGGCGGAGCTAGACGAAAGCTGGCTTTTTTTGGGCGACAGTATCACCGCCCTGGCCTTTGATCGCGCCACCAGCCGTGGCCCCGCCTTCGCCGATCTGGTCCAGCGCCAGCGGCCCGGCACCACGCCGATCACCCTCGATGCCGGGGTGAACGGGGAAACCTCGGCCCAGGCGCTGGCCCGGCTGGACTCGCGGCTGGCCTGGAACCCCGATTTTCATTTCTGGGTACTAGGCTATGGTACGAACGATGTGCCCTCCGACCCCAGCGGCGCGGCAGCGGCGGCCTTCGCCGGGCGGATCGGGCGGATCGCCGCGCAGATCCAGGCGGCGGGGCATGTGCCGGTGATCGCCCCGATCCCCTACAGCCGCGACCCGGCGCACGGGGCCATCCCCCTCTACAACGCCGCGCTGCTGGCGATGGCCGACAGTCAGGGATTGCTGGTCGGCCCCGACCTCTACACCTACTTCGCCGCCCACCCCGACCAACTGTCCGCCGACGGGGTCCACCCCACCGATGCCGGGAGCGCGGCGATCAACCGCCTGTGGGCCGACTGGCGGCTGAAAACCACGCTCCCGCCCCAGCCGTAATCCCCCACGCCAGCCCTGATCCTGCGACCGGCGATAACGATGGAACACCCTGCGTGTAGTTTTACTATATCGGTGTACTGTATATATGGTTGCCTGGATAACAACGAATCTGAGCAATTCTATCATCTTGTGTAATCTTTGGCGCTCCGGCGACGTTCTGTATGATGTAGTAACAATATTTTCAGGAACGTCGAAGCAAATGAGTGAGAACCCCAACCCCGACTCAACGAATGCTCCCCCGGCACCCAGTCGCCGGAGGGAGCTTGCTGCCGTACTGCTCGTCCAAGGGAGCCTGGCGCTGCTGTTCCTCAGCCCGGCCCTGTTCACCGGGCGTTATTTCTCGCCCAGTGACTTGCTCTTTGACCTCCAACCCTGGCACGAACAAGCACCGCCGGGCTGGACACAGGCCAGCAACCTGGGGCAGTTCGACAATAGCTTCGTCTTCGAGCCGTGGTTACGCTACACCGCCGAGGCGCTCCACAGCGGACGGCTGCCCCTCTGGAACGCGGAGAACTTTCTGGGTGCCCCGTTTATCGGGAACATGCAATCCGCAGTATTCTACCCGATAAACTGGCTCTATTTTCTCTGGCCGAGCGGAAGCATGTATGCCGTGCGAGCCTGGCTCCAGCTTCTCCTGGCTGCCCTGGGGATGTACCTGCTGGCCCGCGAGAGCATTGGAGTCAGCCGGATCGCCGCGCATCTGGCCGCGATCACCTTCACTTATGGCGCATTCGTGATCATCTGGCTCTTCTGGCCGCTGACCAGCGTGGCGATCTGGCTGCCCTGGCTGTGGTGGGCTACCGACCGGCTGATAGCCCGGCCCAGTGCCCGGGGGATGGCCGGGTTAGCCGTGCTGGCGGCGGTAAGCATCGTCGCCGGGCACCCGGAAACGAGCTTTCTTGTTGCCCTCTTCAGCGGGGCCTTTGCGCTGTTCACCGCGTGGCGCACAGTTCCGACTCAGCCACAAAAGCTGGTAGGACGGCTCGGCCTGTGGGGGGCCGCCTACGGGCTGGGCGTAATGATCGCCAGCGTCCAATTGCTGCCGTTTGCGGAATACCTGGCCCAAAGCGCTGTGCTGGTCTGGCGGAACAACCCGACCCGCGCCCCGGCCTGGGTGCCGCTAGCCCATGCCTGGACAGCAATCAGCCCGGATCTGTTCGGCAACCCCCGCCAACATAACGAGTGGGATGTGGGCATTGGGTATATAGAAGGAAGTATCTACAGCGGATTACTGCCCCTCATCCTGGCCCCCCTGGCGTGCTGGTCCCGCCCACGTGGGCAACGGGCCATCGCCTGGTTCCTACTGGGCCTGATCGGGATCGTCTGCGCGGTGATCTATCACTTTCCTGTTGCGTATCAACTGATCACGGCGCTTCCGGTTTTCAACATCGCAGCGAATCGGCGGCTGGTGCTGGTGCTGCCCCTCGCGCTGGGACTGCTGGTCGCCCTGGGCTTCGACACCTTGCGCGAGCAGGGTGCGTCGCGCCGGATGATGCTGACCGGGGGAGCCACGCTGCTGGCCGTGCTGGGCGGCGGGATTGTGCTACCCTGGCTGGGGGCGCAGGCGCTGTTTCAGGTACCAACCACCCCACCCGGCCCCGACGCTGCTTGGCAGGCGGCGCTGGTGCGCGCCGCCGGGATGTGGGCACTGATCGCCGCCCTGCTGGGCCTGACGGTGGTGCTGCTGCGGCGCGAGCGCGGCTGGACACATCCCGCCCTCTGGCTGGCCTTCCCCGCCCTGCTTTTTGCCGATCTGTGGCAAGTGCGTGGGGATTATAACCCCACGGTCGCTCCCACCGAGCACTTCCCCCCGACCCACGTCAGCCAGTTTTTACAGCAGCAGCCCCCCCAGACCCGCTTCACCGGGACCGGAGTCATCTTCCCACCCAACACCAACCTCTGGTACAACCTCAACGATCTGCGCGGCTATGATGCGGTCGAACCCGCATTGTACCGGGATCTGGCGTTGCAGATCGAGCCGCTGATGCGACACCGCGCAGGCGGGATGTACGGCGTGTTCGGGGGGTGCGGTCGCCGCTGATCAATTTGTTAGGCGTGCGCGATATCATCGCGGATTACAACACGAACCCCAATTATCAGGTGATCGCCCATCAGGACACGCCCGGCCAGGCGATCGGGGAACTCTTGCCGGGACGGATAGTCGGCCAGACCTTCGTCGCCTCGGCAGATCGGCTGACCGGGATCCAATTGCTGACGGCGAATTATGCCCGGCCCACCCACGGGCGGGTGCGGTTCCACCTGAAAACCGATGCGGCGGCCCCGACCGACCTGGCGAGCGGCGAGGTAGACGCCGCCGACTGGCCCAATAACCAATTCTGGCCGATCTTCTTCCCCCCGGTGGAGGGGTCTGCCGGGCACACCTATTACTTCGGGCTGGAAGGGGTGGATACGCAGCCGGGCAGCGCGCCCACGCTCTGGTCCAGCCCGCAAGACGTGTATGCCGGGGGCAACCTGTGGGAACAGGGGCAGGCGCAGCCGGGCGACTTGGCCTTTCGCCTGCTGAGCCAGCCGGAACCGCCGGGCACCTGGTTCGCCCCGGTGCTGGACGAGGGCGACCACGCCGCTAACGTGTTTGAGAACCGCCGGGCATTCCCCCGCGCCTGGCTGGTCCACCGGATCGAGGTCGAACCGGACCCCGCCGCCCGCCCGGCGCGGCTGAACGACCCGGCGTTTGACGCAGCGGGGACGGCGCTCCTGGCCGCCCCCTTGCCGCCCGACCAGCCCCTGCCGCCGACTCCCCCACCCCCCGCCCAGGAGACGGTTACAATCACCGCCTATGCCCCAGAAACCGTGGACATCGCTACCCGCAGCCCGGCGGCGGGCCTGCTGGTGCTGGCCGATCAGGCATTCTCCGGCTGGGTCACCATGGTGGACGGGGTGGCGACACCACTCTACACCGTTGATCATGCGTTGCGGGGAGTCTACGTCCCGGCAGGCAGCCATACGGTGCGGTTCGCCTACGAGCCGCTATCGGTGCGGCTGGGCGCACTGATCAGTGGCATCGCCGTCCTGATCGTCGCCGTATTGATGATCGGGTGGCAACCCTGGCGGCGGCGCACCCGGCAGAGGGAGCCGGACACGGGCGATGGGGCCGGATTCAGTGGGGGCTTGAGAGCGAGATCGCAAAAGGCGGGGGCTGATTACCAGTCTGCCGGGGAGAGCCGCCCGGTGCGCCAGATCCATTCGCTGTCCAACATGAACAGGCCGCCCGCCTCATGCAGCGACATGGTGTTACCGTAGTAGGCCTGGAGATTGTCGCAGAGAGCCTGGGCCGAAGCCTTGCCGGGCCGGGCCAGCAGGGCTTCGGCCAGGGCGACAAAATCGGCGGGCTTCTGGGGGGCGCACCGGACTTCGTACATAAACCATTTGTGATAGGGGAACAGGATCTTGTTGTACGCCAGGATTAAGCGCCCGCCGAACAAGACCAGATCGGCCACAACGTGGGTCAGCAAGTAGCGATCCTGGCGCTTTTCCGCCTCGCCCACATACCAGTTGAGGATCAGCACCTCGCCCCAAAAGGAATGGAGGCGGGCTTGCTGCTCATGGTCGGGGTAGACCGGGAGGCGGGCCAGCAGGGCGGGGAGATCGGGCAGGCGTGAATAGGCCGGAAAGGCCCCGACAAACGCCGCCCGCGCCGGTTCGCTCCCCCGTTCGGCCACATCGTGCAAGAAGGCCCGATCGATGATCTTCCCGTCAATATAGCCGCCGGGGTAGTCGCACAACTCCTGGTTGAAGTAGGTGAGCGTGTGGGCGGCGGCCTGGCGGGCGTATTCCTCGTCGGTGGCGACGAGCATGATGTCCACGTCGGCGGTGGGGGCGGCGCGGCCCTTGGCGACCGATCCGCCGACGATCAGCGCAGGAAAACTCGGATCGTCAGCGAATAGATCGACCAGCCGGGCAATGGTGCGCTGGTAGTTTTCATGGAGCGAACGCGGGATCGAGTCGTCCACAGGCGGCGTCCTACGAGGCGAGTTGGCGGGCTAACAAGGCACCGTGCTGGCCGGGACCATAGAGGTCGGGGAGCAGGCCCCAGAGCATGAACTCTTGCTCCACCCAGAAGGCCCAGGCGGGCGAATCGCCGCCCCCCAGCATGGTCATGGCCGTGCTCAGGTCTTCCAGCGGGCGGCGATGGATCGCCAGGCCGTCGGTGGAGGTCCAGTGAATCAGCACCGCCGCGCCCACTTCGGCGGCCCAGGCTCCGGCGCGGGTCAGCAGCGCGGCCACGGCGGGTGCCACCGTCACATACTGTCCCTCCACTTCAGCCCCCAGGCCCAGGATCTCGACCTGGCCCCGGCCATCGGGTACGCGGCGAGCCATCAGCCAGGCGCGGGGGCGGGCGTTCTGCACCACCACCCAGATCTTGCAGGTGGACCCGGCCTGGGCGAACTCGTGTTCAAAGCGCGACGACACGCCCGCCGCCG
>JBBSEL010000300.1:0-5519 GCA_038239755.1 Chloroflexia bacterium
AGATGTGGGAAGATGCCAAGGCCCCTGTCGGCACCTGGTTCGACAAGGAACCGTACTACGTCGCCGGCTCCATCCCGATCCTGATCATCAACACGCAGAAGAAGGGCCTGGACAACCCGCTGGTGCGCCGCGCCCTTGCCTATTCGATCAACTATCCCCTGATCGCCCAGACCGCTATGTCGAAGTATTCGGTTCCAGCGAACTCCAGCTTGATCATCCCCGGCGGCGGCGAGAACCAGTACTTCAACGCCGACGCGGTCAAGGCCAATGGCTGGAGCTATGACCCGGCCAAGGCCAAAGACATCCTGGAGAACCAGCTTAAGGCCACCAAGGGGTCGGACGGCGTCTACACTCTGCCCGACGGCACCCGCCTCGGCCCGTGGAGCGCCCGCACCCCGCAAGGCTGGACCGACTGGCAGACGGCGATCAACATCGTGGTCCAAAGCGCCAAGACCGCTGGCTTCGACTTCACGGAAGACTACCCCGACGCCCCGGTGGTGACCACCAAGATCCAGAATGGCGACTTCGACCTGAACCTGTGGTACATCGCCGGGCAGAACCCGGCGACCCCGTGGCAGCGCTTCCGCGACATGCTCGACAACCGCGGCGTGGCCCCTGACGGCCAGAGCGCCTTCTGGGACTACAACCGCTTCTCCGAGCCAGCCGCCCTGCCGCTCCTCGACAAGGCCGCCGCCACCTCCGACCCCAAGGAAGCCAAGAGCTATTACGACCAGCTCGACCAGTTGTTCATGAAGGACATCCCGGGCATCCCGCTGATGTACCGCCCGAACGAGTTCTACGAGTTCAACACCTCGGTCTGGGCCGGCTTCCCTACGGACAAAGACCCCTCCTCCGGCACGCCGCAGTTCGCGCAGGCCGGTATCAAGTGGCTCTACAAGATTAAGACGAAGTAATTCGTCGCCACACTAACCAACGTCCTGCGGGGCAGCCGTCCAACCTCCATCGGACGGTTGTCCCGCATGCAGGAATAGCAGAGCCTACCTTCCGGCCACCTTGTTGAAAAGCCGGGGAGGCCGTAGTACAATCAGTACACAGCCTGGGTAAGCACGATGCGCTGGCGAGGCCAGCCTGACCAATCGCTTTCAGGGCGCGGGTCGCTGGCGACCCAGCGCACTAGACGGGGCAAGCATATGAGCACGTTTGGCCGTTACCTGCTGAACAAGATCTTCTGGTTCCTCGTGGCCTTCGTCATCGCGCTGGTCTTCAACTTTCTGCTGATCCGGCTGATCCCCGGCAACCCGGTGGATACGATGGTAGCGCGCATGGCGCAGGGCGGTGCCATCGGCGAGGCGCAACAAAAGATCTACCAGGCCTACATTGCCGAGTTCGGCCTGGATAAGCCGCTCTGGGAGCAATTCCTGGTCTATGTGGGCAACCTGGCCCACGGCGATCTGGGCCGCTCCTTCTCGCAATACCCGACGCCGGTGGGGTTGCTCATTTCGCAAGCCCTGCCCTGGACGGTGATGCTCCAGCTCCCGGCGATCTTGATCGGCTGGCTGGTCGGCAATGTCCTGGGGGTCTTGACGGCCTACCGCAAAGGGTGGCTAGACAAGATCGCCTTTCCGTCCTCGCTCTTTATCTCCACGATGCCCTTCTACTGCCTGTCGATCATCCTGCTCTACTTCTTCGCCGTGGTCTGGCGGGTGCTCCCGCCGCTCGGCGGCTACGACTTCAGCATGAGTCCCAACTGGAGTTGGACGTTTGTCGGCAGTGTGGCCCAGCACTACATTCTGCCGTTCCTCTCCCTGGTCCTGGTGTTCATCGGCGGGCAGGCCATCGGGATGCGGTCCATGTCCATCTATGAACTGGATGCCGATTATGTGCGCTACTCGCGCAGTCTCGGCGTGTCTGACAACCGCATCGTCCGCTATATCTTCCGCAATGCCATGCTGCCGCAAATTACGGGCCTGGCGCTCTCAATCGGGGGGTTGGTCAGTGGTGCCCTGATCACCGAAATCGTCTTTTCGTACCCCGGTATCGGTACCTTGCTCTTTAGCTCGATTCGCCAACAAGATTATGCCACGGTCCAGGGCATCACCCTGCTGATCATGATCGCGGTCTTAACGGCCAATTTTCTGGTCGAGATCGCCTACGGCTTTATTGACCCACGCATCCGGGCCACGCAGACCGGAGAGCGCTAAGGAGGGCAGCAATGGCAGCGATTCCGCACGTAGAAGGCAATCTCCCGCCCGCCCCGGTACCGCTGACCGGCCTGCGCCGCAGCGCCGCCCGGCTCGCAGTGGCGCTCAATGGCCGCTTCCTGTTCAGCCTCAGTGTCTTGATCCTGATCCTGGGGTTTGGCTTTCTCGGGCCGATCATCTTCAACCGGCCCGATGCCCTGGTCACGGTCGGCGGGTTGTATGACGCGCCCTCGTCGGCGGCCTGGCTGGGCACCGACAACTTTGGGCGCGACGTGTTCACGCAACTCATGTACGGGGTGCGGACGTCGCTGATCATCGGAGTCATCGCCGGGCTGGTCGCCATCTTCCTGGGCCTGATTATCGGCACCCTGGCGGGCTATACCGGCGGCTGGGTGGAAGAGGTGATGATGGCTGTGACCAACGTCGTGATCACCATCCCTTCCATCGTTATTCTGATTCTGCTCTCGCTGGCAATCGGCACCCGCTCGATTGTGGTCATGGGCATCATCATCGGCCTCACCAACTGGCCGTGGACGGCCCGCGCCGTGCGCGCCCAGGCGAGCAGTTTGCGGACCCGCGAGCACGTGGAGATCGCCCGCCTATCGGGGGCCGGGACGCTGTCGCTGATCCTCTGGGAAATTATCCCGTTCATGCTCTCCTATGTCGTCATGGCCTTCGTCCTCCAGCTCAGCAGCGGCATCCTGACCGAGGCGACGTTGAGTATGCTGGGGCTGGGACCCAGCGGGAGCGTGTCGCTGGGGATTATGCTGCAATGGGCGTTGCTGTGGGAATCGGTGCGGACGGGGGCCTGGTGGGCCTTCGTGCCGCCGGTGCTGCTCCTGACGCTGATCGCCTTCTCTATGCTCTTGCTGCAAGCCAGTATTGACCAGATATTCAACCCACGCCTACGCCGGGCCTGAGCTTCGCGCCACAGAAGGGGTGTACGATCGATGAAGATCACGAACGTCCGGGCCTATTACGCGGCGGCCCCTGACCCCGACGTAAAGGCCGTAGACGATGTGTCACTAACGATAGCCGAGGGGGAAGTCCTCGGCATCGCCGGGGAGTCGGGGTGCGGGAAGTCCACGCTGGCCTCGGTGATCGCGTTGACGGCGCTGCCGCCGCTCTATGTCAAGAGCGGCACGATGGAACTGGACGGCGAGGTGCTGAACCTGGCCGACCAGGCGAAGGCCCCCGCGTACTGGCACGGGATGAAGGTAGCCCTGCTGCCGCAACGCGCCTTGAACTCGCTCAACCCGACCGCCCGTGTGCGCGATTTCGTCGTCGACGTGGTGCGCGCCCACAACGATCATATGAGTCCCCGCGAGGCCGTCGATCATGCGCGGGAGCGGCTGGAACAACTGGGTCTGCCGCCCCGGGCGCTGGACAGTTACCCGCACCAGCTGAGCGGGGGGATGCGCCAGCGGGTGGTGGCGGTGGTCTCGACGCTGCTTAACCCGAACCTGCTGATCGCCGATGAGCCGACCTCGGCTCTCGACGTGTCGTCGCAAAAGCAACTGGTCTTGCTGCTGCGGCTGCTGCTGGATCGGGGCTTTATCAAGCGGGTCGCCTTCATCACCCACGACCTGCCGATGCTGAGCAACATTGCCGACCGCATCGCGGTGATGTATGCAGGCAAACTGGTCGAGATCGGTCCCACCCGGCAAATTGTCGAACAGCCCCGGCATCCCTACACTCATGCCTTGATCAGTTCGACGCTCGACCCGGAGCCGGCGGTGCGGCAGCGCCGGTTGACCGGCATCGGCGGTGCCCCGCCCGATCTGCGCTATCCCCCCAATGGCTGTCGGTTCCATCCCCGCTGCCCGCTGGCGATGGAGATCTGTTCACAGGAAGAGCCGCCCCACGTCGGCGGGCCAGATAGCTTTGCCGCCTGCTGGTGGGTCGCGCAGCAAACGAAAGCCGCACCCTATGCGGAGGCGCGGCCATGAACGGACCTCAGACTCCCGCGCCGCTGCTCGAAACCATCGGGCTGACGCGCCTCTTTGGGCAAGGCGATCACGCGATCCGGGCGGTGGACCAGGTGTCGTTCAGCGTGCAGCCCGGCGAGATCGTCGCGATCGTGGGCGAGAGCGGCAGCGGCAAGACCACACTGGGCCGCCTCCTCTTGCGCTTGCTCGACTCGACCGACGGGCGGCTGCTGTTCCACGGCCAGAACATGACGAATACGCATAATAACCGTCAACTAAAGAAGTACTGGCAGGGGGTGCAGGCCGTCTTCCAGGACCCGTTCGCCGCGTTTAACCAGTTCTATTCCAACCGCCGGGTCTTGAGCAACGCACTCAACGTGCTCGATAAGCATCTCTCGGAGAAGGACAAGGTGCCCCAGATCCACAACGCCCTGGTGGAGGTGGGACTGGACCCGGCGGATGTGCTCGAAAAATGGCCGCACCAGCTTTCCGGCGGTCAGATCCAGCGGGTGATGATCGCGCGGGCGCTGGTCGTCGGGCCGGAATTGCTCGTCGCCGACGAGCCGACCAGTATGCTGGACGCCTCGTTGCGGGTGACCGTGCTCAACCTGCTGCTCGATCTGCGCAAGCAGCACAATATGAGTATTCTCTTCATCACCCACGACCTGGGCCAGGCCTACTATATCAGCGACCGCATCCTGGTGATGTATCACGGGCAACTGGTGGAGCAGGGGCCAGTCGAGCAGGTGCTGGCAAACCCGCAGCACGAGTACACCAAGCGGCTGATGGCCGATGTGCCGTTGCTCCACGGGCGGCAGAGCATCTTGCAACACACCAACGGGGTGGAGGATGCCAGCCCCGCCTCCTACGAGCTATTTCAACGCCATTAGGACACCCCACTATGTATACTCACCCTTTGACCGGCAACTGGTTCTTTAACCAGGCGGGCACGGACGAATGGTTGCCGGGCCATGTCCCCGGCGGCGTCCATACCGACCTGCTGGCCCTCGGTCGCCTCCCCGATCCCTTCGTCGGTGATAACGAACTGACCGTCCAATGGGTCGCCGAGGCCGATTGGGACTACCGCACCCACTTTACTGTGCCCGCGGAGCTCCTGGCCGAAGACCAGGTCTGGCTGGTCTGCGACGGCCTGGATACCCTGGCGACCCTAATCCTCAACGGCCAGCCCCTGGGTCAGACCGACAATATGTTCCGCCAGTATCACTGGGAGGTCAAATCTCTGCTGCACGCCGCAGACGCGGGCGAGAACGAGCTAGGGATCCACTTCGCCTCGGCCGTGTGCTACGCTGCGGCGCAGCAAGCCATCCGCCCGTTGCCGGGGGTTTCGGCGGCGATCCCCGGTGGTCCGCACCTGCGCAAGGCACCGTGCCACTTCGGCTGGGATTGGGGTCCCCAACTCCCGCCGATC
>JBBSEL010000301.1:0-5513 GCA_038239755.1 Chloroflexia bacterium
CGGCGACGGCTTCCTGCTGCGCCGCCTCGCGATCGACCATGCGCGAGCGATCCCGCCGTCACCGCGAACGAGCTCGAGAACATCGCGATCGTGATCGCGTCGCTCGCCGAGCGCCAGGACGTGCGCGTCGTGCTGGCGCGCCGGCGGCATACGCCCCGCACCCTCCCCGGCAGCACCGATCGGCTGGCCGCCCAGCTCACCGCCTGGAGCCTCGATCCGGCCCGGCTGCCGGTGCTGCCCGCGCCCGGCAGCGTCCCACCAGTGCTGACCCTGGCCGGGGACCCGCCCGGCGGCTTCCGGCACTTCGCGGCCCAGCCGCTCGATATCCAACACGTCCTGCGCTATGCGCGGCCCTGGACCAACGGTGCGAGCGACCGCACCGCACCCCCAGCGGACCCTCCTGCCCCCGGCCCGCGTCCAGATCGCCCCGGCGCCCGCCTCACGCCGTTGATCGAGATCGGCCTGCACCAGGCCCTCCCGGCGTTTCTCCAGCGCGTGCTGCCGGTCGCCATGCCGCCCAAACCGGCCTACCTGGCGCTGCTGCTGGCAGCGGGGCTGCTCAACGGCTTACGAGTCGAGCCGGACGATCCCACAGCGGGCTGGCCTGCGGTGCTGGTCAAGGGGCGCTTCAAGAAAGATTTCGTCACGGTCAAGGAAAATACCGACAAGAAAGGGCGCACCACCAGCCAGGTGCAGGTGCAGCAGCCGACCCTGGCGGTCTGTCTGCTCGCCCTGACCGACCCCCCACGCTACGTCGATCTCCAACCGGGCACCACGCCGACGGGGACCACCGAGGTGGACGGGATGAATGTCGCCGACCTGCTGGCCCACTATAGGCGCGGCCTGGCCGCCCTGATGACCACCCAGTTCCCGGCGCAACATGACCCGACCAACCCCGCCCACGTCTTGCCGCTGCCAGCGCTGGGGCGCGCGCTCTACACCGCCCAGGCGCATATCGTGCAATCCACGCTCAAGGAACTGGGGCGGGGCGACGCCGCGCTCATTTTGGGCGAGGTCGGCACGGGCAAGAGCACGATGGCCCTGGCCGTGGCTGCCGCGCTGACGCCCGCGCATTACGCCACGACGCGCGCCGCCCTCCGCGCGGCGGGCTGTTGGGACGCCCGCCACGCGCCACGCCCGGTGGAGCGGCTGCTCATCTTGTGCCCCCCACATCTACTCACCTCGTGGACCGAGCAAGTGGTGCTCACTCTGCCGGGGGCGCGGGTGGTCCTGGTGCGTGGCATCACCGATCTGCACACTCCGCCGCCCCCGGCGGGCAGCGGGCCGGGCGCGGGGCTGGCGGTCTACGTGCTCAGCCGCGAGGCGGCCAAGCTCGGCCACGCCACCCAGGCCGCGCTGGCTGCCCACGCGACCTGCCCCCGCTGCGGCACGCCGGTGCCCGACGCGCCAACCCGCATCGTCAGCAAGCGGCTGCGCTGCCGCCATCAGGCCGTGCGTGCTCGCCAGCCGGTCGGGGCCGTAGCGGTGGACCTGGCGCACCTTTTGCGCCCGGTCTACCCTACCGATGCCACGATCCAGGCTCTGGTGCCGGAGCGCGTCCTGTGCTCCCCGCCAGCAGCAGAGGACGCGGCAGACGATGAAGCACCGGAGGACAGCACGACACCCACCCCAGCCCAACTCGCCACGCAGCAAGCGGCCTGGGAGGTACAAGCCGATCGGCGCTGGGACCATGCCCAAACCCGGCTGGGACGGCTGTTAACCCACCTCACGGCGGTTATCAGTGCGGCGCAGGCGGCTCCCGGCACGGCCTCGGATGAGCCACTACGCGGGCTGCTACGCGCCGCGCTGCTGCTCCATCTGGCAGCGCCGCCGAGCGAGCGAGCCACCTTAATCACCCAGACAGTGACCGTTTTAACGACCAACGTGCCTGCCAGCGCACCGCTGCCGTACAGCCCAGCCGCACTGGTGCAGGAAACCTGCTTGCGGCTGCTGCTACTGGTCCCCGACGACCCGGCCACGGTGAACCGCCTGCTGTCGATGCTCGAACCACTGGCCGATGGCGGCATGTTCACCCGCACCCGTGCGCGATTAACCGCTGAAGCTGCCGGGGGAACGCCGACCCGGAGCAGCGGGCCGGACTGGTGGGAGTTTACGGTGCCCGCCGGGGGGCTGATCACCTGGCGCGACGGCGGCACCAGCTTGGCGGCGGGCAGCCCCACGGCGGCCCAGGCCGCACTGGAGATTTTGATCCGCCTGGGCCGGTTCGTCACCGAACGCCCTTGCGATGAGCCGTTGTACACGGCGGTGCCCCAACCACGCCGCGTGCCCCTGGCCCGCTACATCGCCCGCCATTGCCGCCACCGGTTCGGCATGGTGCTGCTCGATGAGATGCAGGAGTTCAACAACGTCGGCTCGGCCCAGGAGCACGCGGCCCACCTGCTGGCCGGGCTACCCGGCGTGGCCCGCGTGGGGCTGACCGGTTCGCTGATGGGCGGCTACGCCTCCTCCCTCTTCGCCAACTTTCGCGCGTTTTCACGGCCCTTCCGCGCCGAGTTCGGCCCGCACGACCGCGGCCCGTTCGTCACCCGGTTCGGCTACCTCAAGATCCTCAAGACGCTTCCGGACAAGCCGGTCGAGACCGCCGTGCGTGCGTATGGCAAAGCGAGCTTACGCACCGAATATGACGAAGACCCGATCATCCGGGTGTTGGGCGAAGCGCCCGGGGTGCTGCCCGCCTTCCTGCCGCAGTATCTCTTGCCTATCGCGGGCATCATCCATAAAACCGACCTAGAATGCGCCCTGCCGCCGCTGCAGGAGCAGCCGGTTGCGCTGACTGTTGCGCCCGACGACCCTGCCGGGCGGGAGTTGCTCACCCACTACGGCACCCTGCAACGCGCCCTGCTGGCGCAGATCGCTGAAGATCGCTTCAGTGATCTCCAGGGACGGCTGCTGGGCGCGCTGACCGAACTCCCCGGCTTCCTGGACCTGGCGACCGCTGATGTCGGCAACACCCTCGACCCCACCGGTCAGCCCGTCTACGAGGTGCGCTACTCGGCCAACTGTGGAGCGCGCAGTGGGGCACTGGTGGCGACCGTGCCGTTGCTGCCCGCCGGTATGGTCTTGCCCAAAGAACGCTGGCTCGTGGAGCAGCTACGGACTCAATTAAACCAGGGCCGCAACGTCCTGGTCTACATACGGCATACCGGCAACAGCCGGTTGATCGCCCGGTATCAGCGCCTGCTCCGGCAGCAGCTGGGAGTGGACGCCGCCTACCTGGACAGCAGCAAGGTGGATACCAAAGGGCGGGAGGTGTGGATCAAGCACGAGGTGATCGGACAGCGGCGGCGCGTGTTGCTGGTCAACCCCGAGTCGGTAAAGACGGGCCTGAATTGTCTCACGCCGTATTTCACATCGGCGATCTGGGTGGAGGGGACCTACAACGCCCTGACCTACCGCCAGGCGAATGGGCGTATCCACCGGATCGGGTCGGATCCGACCACGACCATCGAGATTACCGTACCGTTTTACGCGGGCACCGCTCAGGAGACGGCGTTCGCCCTGCTGGCCCGCAAGGTGACGGTCAGCACGCAGATGGACGGTCTGGACATCGAGAGCCAACTGGAAGCCGCCGGTGCGGGCGTCGGAGATGAGGCCGCGCTCGATGTGCTGAGTATGGGGCAGGCCCTCTACGAGATCTTGAGCGGCCAGGCGCTGACCCCCACCCACCTGGTCGCCGTGCCGCACGTGGTCCAGCCGCCCACGTCCCCGGTGCTGCCGCCGATCACGTCCCCGGCACGGCCTACGCCGATTCTGATCGCGCCAACAGGCCACCCGCAGCAACTGAACTTGTTTGAGCCACTGCCCACCGTAACGCCCGCGCCGCTCCAGCAAGGGCGTCTGTTCGACCCCGATCCAGTGTCGCCCCCGGTCCCACCAGCACCGACGCTAGCGCACCGACAGGTCCCACCGGAGCGCCCACAGCAAGGGCGGTTATTTGATCGTGTCGAGGCGGCGTAGGGAAATCCTACGCCGCCCGCGAGAAAGGAATAGCCATGGAAAGCTATGAACTGGTCATCGAACCTAAAACATCCACCGCCCCGACCCGGCGACGCCGCGCCCCAGCGAAAACGCGCGCTTTTCGCGTCGTCTATCTCGCCCATCTATGCGCCAACGCCTGGTGGCCGGGCGGGCAAGCGGCAGCGGACACCACCCGCCCGGTCTGGCTAATGTTCACCGCCAGCGAACGGGCCGCGCGCCCGTTTGTCGCCAACCTGCAGACCGGCCATCGCGCCGCCCTGGTGCCATACCGCCCCAATGGCTATAGTCCCGCGCCCGTCGCCACCCTGGAACTGCTCAAGAGTGCGGGCTACAAGTTTCTCTGGCAGCGGCTGGTCGGTGGGGCGGAGGGTCCCCTCGCGCTGGTCACCGCCTATCTACCCGATCTGTTCGTGCTGGACCCTGGCCTGATCGATCCGACGGGGGTGCGCTTTCTCGCCCTCACGCCCACCTGGTGGGCCGCGAGGGAAGCGGCGGCACTGGCGGCTGAGCCGGTCGCGAGCACCGCCCTTCTTGCCCACCTGCGCGCACTGGCAGGCCGCGCTGGGTCGGGAGCCTGGCGCGCCTGGTCGCAGGCGGACTGGCTGCGCCTGGTGCCCCAGGCGGTCCACGCGATGAGTTACGTAGAGCGGCGCACACCGCGCCCACTGGTCAGCACGCCGGCCTTTATGACCCAGATCTTCCTGGCCGGACTGGAAACCGGTCTTTGGACGTTGGCCGTTCCGGCGGGCGCGGGCGAGCGGGGGCCGCGCCGCGATCCAGATCTCACCGACCGTTGGGCCTGGGCGCGCGGGGGGAGTGACAGCCCGGCGGTCGAATATCAGACAGGGGCCGTCGGGCTTGAACCACCGGTCGCCTGCCGGACAACGCACGCGGCCCTTGATACTTTCCTGGCAGCGGAGGTCGAACGTTACTTTGCCGTCCAATCCACCATCCCAACGCCTCCCACCTGAGCGACCCTTATGTACCGCTAGGTGCCAGACACCCCTGGCGCATTACTCAGAAAGGACCAGGCCATGTCGCAACGAACGAACGCCGAACGAGCGGATGCGGCCCGCCGCGCCCTCGCCGCCTACCACAATGGGCCGGACGAAGACGACCCGCCGACACGCTTAACCGACCTGCTGACCGATCTCCAGCACCTGGCCGACTGTGACCAGATCGACTTCGACGCCGCGCTTCACCATGCCCGCTTCCATCATACGGTGGAAGTGGCGGAGGCCCACGACAACCGCGTCGCCTGAAGCCTGAAGTTGGTCACTGCACCCACCGCGCCCCGCTGGGGGCGATGCCCCTAGCCCTGACGGGCCCCCCGCGCTTCTGCGCGGGCGGGGCGGGATCTTGAAGCACCACCACTAATTATCGGACAAGGAGATCCGCCATGACGATGCCCAACACCGATGACCCAACGTTCGCAATCGACTTAGTAACTATCTCAAAATAGATCCAGGATACGTATACTCAGTAGAACCTTTGTGTCAGGAGTAAACGATGTC
>JBBSEL010000302.1:0-5512 GCA_038239755.1 Chloroflexia bacterium
GATTTGGTGCCCCTCGCGCCGGTGTCGGCTCTCCCCGATCTGCCCCCGGCCCTCAGCAACATCCCGGCGGCCCCCAATGCCTTTGTCGGGCGCGAACCGGAGCGGGCCACGGCGCGTGCCCTGCTGGAGCGGCCCGGCGTGCGGCTGCTCACCCTCACCGGCCCGGCAGGGGTGGGCAAAACGCGCCTGGCCCTCGAAATCGCCACCGATCTGCTGCCGAGTTTCCCCGGCGGGGTGACCCTGGTCACGCTGACCCCGATCCGCGATCCGTCGCTGGTCCTCGCCACCATCGCCGCCATGCTCGGCATCCGCGAACCGCCCGGCCAGCCCTTGCTGGCGACGGTGGCCGCTGCACTGGGTCGCCACCCCCGTTTGCTGGTGCTGGATAACTTTGAGCAAGTGGTGGCCGCTGCCGGGTTGGTGGCCGACTTGCTGGGGGCTACCCCCGGCTTGAAGATCGTGGTCACCAGCCGCATCCGGCTCCATCTCTATGGGGAGCACGAGTTGGCGGTGCTGCCGCTGCCGCTGCCGGATCGCCGCGCCGCGCTGACCCCCGCCCATGTCCGCGCCTATGCGGGGGTGGCTCTGTTTGTCGAGCGCTCCCTGGCCGCCCGGCCCGGCTTCGCCTTGACCCCCGAAAATGCTCCGGCAGTGGTCCAGATCTGCCGCCGGTTAGACGGCTTGCCGCTGGCGATTGAATTGGCCGCCGCCCGGATCAAGCTTCTGTCGCCCCAGGCTATCGTGCAGCGGTTTGAGCAGCAGGCACGCACGCTGCCGCTCCTCACCGGCGGCCCGACGAACCTGCCCGCCCGCCAGCGCACCCTGCGCGCCGCCATTGCCTGGAGCTATGCCCTGCTGGACCCACCCCGGCAGCAGGTGTTCCGCCGCCAGGCTGTGTTCGTGCGCGGTTGGACCGCCGAGTCCGCCCAGGCGGTGGCGGGCGACGACTCCCTCGCTACCGGGCCGGTCCTGGCCCAAGACCCCCTGCCGCCTGATGCCGCGTCTGACCTCCTGGCCGCCATGACCGACGACCTGGCGACCCTGGTCGAGCAGAGCCTCGTCTACCAGGAGGTCAGCGGGAGCGGCGGCCCGCGCTACACGATGCTGGAGACGCTGCGCGAATTCGGCCTGGAGTGCCTGGCCGCTGCCGGAGAGGAGGCCGCTATTCGCGGGCGGCACGCGGCCACCTACCTGGCCCTGGCCGAGGCGGCAGCCCAGGCCGGGCGTGGCCCCACACAGGCGGCCTGGCTCGACCGCCTGGAACAGGAGCATGACAACCTCCGGGCCGCGCTGCACTGGCTGATCGCGACGGGGGAGGGTGCCCAGTCCGGGCGGCTGGCGGCGGCGTTGGGGCCGTTCTGGCTGGCGCGCGGCTATATCAGCGAAGGGCGGGGGTGGTTGGCCCAGGCGTTGGCACTCCCCGTCCCGCCGCCTGTCCAGGCCCCGGCCCTCTATGCGGCGGGGACGCTGGCCGTGCGCGGGGGCGATTGTGCGGCGGCCCAGACCCTGCTGGCGCGCAGCCTCGCCCTCTACACCGACGCGGGCGACCGGCCTGGGCAGGCCCAAACGCTCGATAGCCTGGGCACGGCGGCGACGCGGCAAAGCGACTATGCCGCCGCGCGGGCCTTCTACGAAGCCAGCCTGGCCCACTACCGGGCGCTGGCCGACCACGCAGGCCAGGCCCGCCTCCTGGCGAGTCTGGGCGAGGTGGCCCGTTGCCAGGGGCACTACGATCCGGCGGCGGCGCTCTACGGCGAGAGTCTGGCCCTCTACCGGCAACTGGCCGACCCCGCCGGGATCGCCCGCGCCCTGGTCGATCAGGGCAATATCGCCGTGGTCCAGGGGCGCTACCCGGCGGCGCAGGCCCTGTATGACGAGAGCCTCGCCCTGTTCGCGGCGCTGGGCGACCAATGGGGGCAGGCGCGGGTGGTGAACAACCTGGGCGAAATCGCCCGGCACCACGGCGATCTGGCGGTGGCCCAGACCCGCTATGCCCAGAGCGTGGCCTTGTTCCGCGAAGCCGGCGGCCCGGCAGGCGTGGCCGGGGCGCTCGCCAACCTGGCCTACGTGCTCCTCCGAGCGGGCGATGCCCCGGCGGCCCAGCGCCTGTACGCAGAAAGCCTGGGCATCCTGCGCGCCGTGGGCGACCGGAACCTGACAGGGGTCTGCCTGACCGGGCTGGCCGGGGTCGCCGCCGCCCAGGCCCGCCCGCCGCGTGCCGCCCGCCTCTTGGGGGCCGCCGCCGCGCTGCTCGATTCGCTGGGTATCCATGATCCTGCCGGGGCCGCCGATCGCGCCGACTACGACCACCTGCTTGCGGCGGTGCGCGGCCACCTCGACCCGGCAGCCTTTGCCGCCTGCTGGCAAGAGGGCGGCGATCTGTCCTGGGCGGGGGCCATCGGCTATGCTCTGGGCGAGATTGCGCTGCCCTGAACCTCTATTTTGTGCAACATATTGTCCAGGCTGGCCCTCTACCGATCGGGTGAGCTTTCTGCTAAACTGATCGTGGACACCGGTGTTCAGGTGTGCCGAGTCCCTGTTACCCCACCTTGTCGAGGAGGCCCGTTATGCGACACTATCATTGGCTGTATGTGGAGGTCCTGCTGGCGTTTGGTTTGTTGCTGGGGAGCCTGCTGGTGCAGGCGGGATCGGCCCGTGCCGCCCCCCCGGCGGTGGCCCTATCCGGTGGGGGGGTGCTCGGCCCGCGTCCGCCCCAGGGGGCCTTCACCCCCACGCCCACCCCCGGTTGTACCGCGCTGTGGTCGGTCGTCCCCAGCCCCAACGTGGGCGCGGGGCACAACACCCTCTACGCGACGGCGGCCCTCGCGCCCAACGATGTCTGGGCGGTCGGCTCTTACCGCGACGGTACCCTGGATCAGCCATTGGCCCTGCACTGGGACGGCACCGCCTGGACTCTGGTGTCCACGCCGCTGGGCGGCTCCCTGGCGGCGGTCGCGGCGATCAGCAGCAACGATATCTGGGCGGTCGGCAGCACCAACGGCGGCCCGGCGCAAACGTTCACCATGCACTGGGACGGGACAAGCTGGACGGTCGTCCCCAGCCCCAGCCCCTGGTTTAACGGTGGCCGGCTGCGCGCCGTCGTCGCCCCGGCGACCAACAACGTCTGGGCGTTTGGGGCCGCCACCGACTCGTTCGACCGCACCCTGGCCGAGCACTGGGACGGCACCAGTTGGACGGTGGTCACCAGCCCCAACGTTGGCAACCGCCTGAACGGCCTGCTCGGCGCGGTCGCGGTAGGCGCGAACGATATCTGGGCCGTGGGCCACTATGACGCGATGGATACCGGGCCGAGTGTCCTCCAAACACTGGCCCTCCACTGGAACGGCAGCACATGGGCGGTGGTCACCACCCCGAACGTGGGGTCGAACGAAAACGGCTTGCAGGCCGTCACGGCGGTGAGCGCGGCGGATTTGTGGGCGGTGGGCCAAACCTGCGCCAACAGTGGCCCTTGTGCCAGCCCACAAATCCTGACCATGCATTGGAACGGCACCGCCTGGAGCGTCGTGCCCGCCCCGGTCCCGCCCGGCGTCACCCTGGCCTGGAGCATCGCCGCCGCCGGGACGAACGATGTGTGGGCTGTCGGGCAGACCAATAATAACCCCACCACCACCACAACCATCCACTGGGACGGCACCGCCTGGACCCTCGTCCCCAGCCCGAACCCCGACAGCAGCATCAATTCGTTGCGTGGCGGGGCGGTGGTGGGGCCGGACGATGTCTGGGCGGTGGGTGTGGACCAGAACCAGCCCAGCCGCACGCTGATCGAGCGGTATCACACCGTCTGCCCGCCTACGGCAACCGCTACCATGACCGGCACCCCGCCGACGGCCACCACCACGCGCACACCCACGGCGACTCATACGCCCAGCTTCACGCCGACGGCCACCATAACCGGCACACCCCCGACCGCGACCGCCTCGCCCACGCGGACCAGTATGCCGCCCCCCCTGACCGCGACCTCCACCCCCGGTGGCGGCGCGTGCAGCGTGTCGATCAGCGGCTCCACCCCCAGTTGTGCCTATCCCGGCACCTATAACGCCTACTTCGGCTTCTACACCGTCTGCATGTTCGCCCTCAGTGGGGCAAGCCAAATCACCTTCCAGGTCGCGCCCAGCACTTCCGGTCCCTGGACCAACTACGATCAGTTCAGCGGGAGCCAGTCGTTCCCGCCCGGCAGCAGCGGCTATGGACATGCGTTCAACGCTCCAGGCATCTCCCCGCAGTACACCGCTTACCGCTTCCACTACACCAGCATGGTCAGCAACGGCCAGACGCTGGACGGCTACTCGGTCGCCCAGCCCCTCTGCATCCAGCCGGTGGTGACTCCCACGCCGACCGGTGTCACCCTGCAATGCTATGTACTGGACTCCGGCCACCAGACCAGTTGCACCCTGCCCGGCACCTACAGCTACGATTTCGGCCTCTACATCGCCTGCGGTACGTCGCTGTTCGGCAGCGGCACGATCCATCTGGAGTTGGCGACCAGCCCCGCCGGTCCCTGGATCCCCGGCGATCAACAGCCGTTTTCGGGGACCTATTCGCCGGGGAGCCAGAGCATCACCGGCAGCTTTAGCGCCCTCACGATCCCGCCCCCCTATACGTGGTACCGGATCACCATGAGCGGCACCTTCGTCGGTAACCACGTGGTATCCGACCAGACCGATCCCGCCCCGATCTGTAGCGTGCCCGCCGCCACTATCACCCCGACGATGACGTTCATGGTCACGCCAATCGCCGACCCCGGCACGCCGTTCCCGACCGCGACCCCGACCGCACAACGGACCCCCTCGCTCACCTCTACCCCGGTCGTGGACCCCGGCACGCCGCTGCCGTTCTACACCTCCACGCCCACTCGCACCCCGTCGCCCACGGTGACGACCACCCCCACCGCCACGGCCTGCACGGTGGCCTTCACCGACGTGCCGAGCGGCAGCACCTTCTACGACTACGTGCGCTGCCTGGTCTGCCGGGGGATCGTCGGTGGCTACCCCTGCGGGGGACCGGGCGAGCCGTGCCCCGGCCTGTACTACCGCCCCAACAACAACCTCACCCGCGCCCAAACGGCCAAAATCGTCTCCGCGTCGGCGGGCTATGCCGATCCGGTGCCGTCCGCCCAGCAGACGTTCGAGGATGTGCCGCCGGGCAGCACCTTCTGGGTTTGGGTGGAACGGCTGGCCGGGCGGGGGATCATCGGCGGCTACGTCTGCGGCGGCGCGGGTGAGCCGTGCACACCCCCGGCCAACCGTCCCTACTTCCGCCCGAATAACAATGTCACCCGTGGGCAGCTTTCCAAGATCGTCGCCGGGGCAGCCCAGTACACCGCCACGCCGACCGGGCAAACGTTCGAGGATGTGCCGCCGGGCAGCACCTTCTACCTCTACATCGAGCGGATGGCAAGTGGGGGGATCATCGGCGGCTACCCCTGCGGCGGCGCGGGTGAGCCGTGCGTGGCCCCAGCCAATCGCCCCTATTTCCGCCCGAACAACAACGC
>JBBSEL010000303.1:0-5508 GCA_038239755.1 Chloroflexia bacterium
CGAGGCGCAGTCCCGTAACACTGGGAAAGAACGGCGACAGCATGCAGACCTCCTGGATAGCCTCAGGGAACACCGCTGAGGTACCAAGAGTATACAACGTGCGTCCAAGGGTCCCTCGATCAGCAAACCTGCCTATGAACCGTGTACTTCCGGGCGAGGCCGGGTTATAATAAAGCACTAGCTGACCTCTGGGCACCGGCACGCACCACCGGATAGGCGACCCCCACACAGAACAATCCATGATCGCCCGGCGGCAACCACCGTGGTGCGACGGCACGCCCGGAATTACCAGGCCAGCACCGAAGGAGTTTCATGAAAACCAGCCTCCAGATCGCCGGGGAGGCGACCGTCGCCCCCATCGGCGCGGTCGCCGAGCGGGCCGGGATCCCTGCGCGCTTTGTCGAACCCTATGGCCGGTCCCGCGCCAAAATCGACCTGAACGTGCTTGACGAACTACGGGATCGACCCCTGGGCAAATACATCCTGGTCACGGCGATCACGCCGACCCCGCTGGGCGAGGGCAAGACCACCACGACCATCGGGCTGGGCATGGCCTTGAACACGCTCGGCAAGAATGCAGCGATCAGCATCCGGCAAAGCTCGCTCGGCCCGGCCTTCGGGATCAAAGGCGGCGGCGCGGGTGGTGGTCACGCCCAGGTCATCCCGCTGGAAGAAAGCATCGTCCACCTCAACGGCGATATCCACGCGGTGGGCCAGGCCCACAACCAGCTGGCCGCGCTGGTCGATAATAGCTGGTACCAGGGCAACCCGCTGGGGATCGACCCGGCCCGCATCGTCATCCGCCGGGTGATGGATGTCAACGACCGCTTCCTGCGCAACATCACCATCGGCCAGGGCGGCGACAAAAACGGCTTTCCCCGCGAGACCGGCTTCGATATGACCGTCGCCAGCGAGTTGATGGCGATCCTGGCCCTGGCAACCGGCTCGACCAACACCGAGGCGATCAAGAGCCTGCGTGCCCGGATCGGCAAGATGGTGGTGGCCTTCACCACCGCAGGCCGCCCGGTCACCGCCGACGATGTGCAGGCTGCCGGGGCGGCGACCGTGCTGATGCGCGAAACGCTCAAGCCCAACCTAATGCAGACCATCGAGAACACCCCGGCCTTCATTCATGCCGGGCCGTTCGCCAACATCGCCCACGGCAACTCGTCCATCCTCGCCGACCAGATCGGCCTGCGCGTGGCCGACTACGTGATCACCGAGGCCGGGTTCGGGATGGACATGGGCGGCGAGAAGTTTTTCGACATCAAGTGCCGGGCGTCGGGCCTGTGGCCTGCCGTCGTGGTCGTCGTCGCCACGATCCGCGCGCTGAAAAGCCATGCCGGCAAGTACAAGATCACCGCAGGCAAGCCGCTGCCGCCCGAACTACTGGCCGAGAATCCCGACGACGTGATCGAAGGCGGGGCGAACCTGCGCCAGCAGATCGCCAATGCGCGGCGGTTCGGGGTGCCGGTGGTGGTGGCGCTGAACGCCTTCCCCGACGACAAGCCGTCGGAGATCGAGGCGGTGCGGCGGATCGCGCAGGAGGCCGGGGCGGTCGACATGGCCGTCAGCACGGTGTTTGCCGAGGGCGGCGCGGGCGGGCTGGACCTGGCCCGGCAGGTGATCGCCGCCGCCGACGGCCCGCCGACCACGCCGCAGTTCCTCTACCCGCTGGACATGGCGATCAAAGACAAGATCCACACCCTGGCGACAGAGATCTACGGCGCGGCAGAGGTGAGCTACACGGCAGTGGCGAGCGAGCAGATCGCCGACTTCGAGGCCCAGGGGTTCGGCGCGCTGCCGATCTGCATGGCGAAAACGCCGTTGAGCCTGAGCCACGATCCCAAACTGAAGGGCGCGCCGACCGGCTACACCTTCCATATCCGCGAGGTGCGGGCCAGCGTGGGGGCGGGCTTTATCTACCCTCTGGCCGGAGACATGGTGACGATGCCCGGCCTGGGGGCGAACCCGGCGGCGCATCATATCGATATCGACGAAGACGGCAACACGGTCGGCCTGTTCTAGAGGCGGATGGTGGGGGATATGTCGAACCGAGCCATATCGGCCCGGCCCTGCTGGCGCTGGGGCTATTCATCGAGGGCGCGATCCTCAGCTACCCTACCTCTGCGGGACCGCCCCGCCGTTGCACCCGGCAGCGGGGCCACGCATCCTGGCCCGGCGCCCGGCGGCCCACTAATGGAGCCAGCGACCGTCTGCCCGGCGATGCTCGCCCAACTGGACCCCCACCCCCCTTTCGTGTAAACTTCAAGAACAGCGACCGCGCTCCTTCCTGCTGACGGCAGGCGAAAACGACCCCCCTGATCCCGGCGCGCGTCGCCGGGGCCAAGGCGGATCGCTGCCTAGGCCAGGGGGGACCGCCCGTTGCTACCGGCGCGGGCCGGTACCGCCGCCCACGAGGGCACCAACCTCACGATCCGCATACAGACCGGAGGAACAGGCCATGGGATTTGATCAATATCACGAGCCAGTTAACGAACTACCGGAGGAGATCCGCACCTTTGCCCGCATGATCACCTCGCTGATCGAAGAAGCCGAAGCGATTGGGTGGTATGAGCAGCGCGCCGCCGTCGAAAAGGATGCCGAGGCGCGGGCGATCATGCGCAATGCCCAGCAAGAGGAGTTCAAGCACTTTGGGATGGACCTGGAGTTCTTGCTGCGCCGCACGCCGAAGTGGCGGGTGGCCCTGCAAGCGATCCTCTTCAAAGAGGGCGACATCGTGGAACACGGCGAGCAAGCGGAGAAGGCAGAGGAACACGCCCCCGCCTCGTAAGGGGCTCCCGGCGCACCCGATCCCATCCGCCGCCCCTGGTGACACGGTTGCCCATTCGACCCTGTATAGGCGTACAATGAGGCAGCCACCGCGATCACCTAGCACAAGGACCCAACGATGAACGATGCACACCAGACCCACGCGGGTGCCCCGGCGGGGCCGCCGGGGGCGGGCGGGACGGCAGCCGCCTGGCCCGCGCTCCCCTATGAAGCGTGGAAAGAGACGTATGAGACCCTGCATATGTGGACCCAGGTGGTCGGCAAGATCCGCCTGGCGCTCAGCCCGATGGTCAACCACTGGTGGCAGGCCGCACTCTATGTTACCGCGCGCGGGCTGACCACCTCACCCATCCCCTATCAGGGCCGCGTGTTCGAGATCCAGTTCGACTTCATCGATCACAACCTCGTCGTCCAGAGCAGCGACGGGCGCACCCGTTACATGGCCCTCTACCCGCGCTCCGTGGCCGATTTCTACCAGGAGCTAATGGCGCTCCTGCACGCCTTGCAGATCGACGTGACCATCAACACGACCCCGCAAGAGGTGCCGAACCCGATCTCCTGCGACATCGACACGGTCCACGCCTCGTATGACCAGGACTATGCCCACCGGTTCTGGCGCGTCCTGGTCCAGACCGACAGCGTGTTCAAGGAATTCCGGGGGCGCTTCGTGGGCAAGTGCAGCCCGGTCCACTTCTGGTGGGGCAGCTTCGACCTGGCGGTGACGCGCTTTTCGGGTCGCCGCGCTCCTGACCGGCCCGGTGCCGACCTGATGACCCGCGAAGCCTATTCGCACGAATGTAGCAGCGTCGGCTTCTGGCCGGGGAACGCCGCGGCTCCCGCGCCCGTCTATTATGCCTACACCGTGCCGGAACCCCCCGGCCTGCCCGACGCGCCGGTGCTGCCGGACGCGGCGATCTATGATCGGAAATTGGCCGAGTTCTTCTTGCCCTATGCGGCGGTCCAGGGGGCCGCCGCCCCACGCGACGGGCTGCTCGACTTCATGCAAAGCACCTACTCGGCGGGGGCAGACCTGGGCGGCTGGGACCGGGAGGCACTGGATTGGCAACCGGTACGCCGGAAATAACGACAGGCGGCCCGGCTGCCTTACTCATGCTGAATAAGCATCACATCACGATGGAGGATGACAATGGCTGATACTTGTACCCATGTGGAGGGGTTGCACGATGTGACCCCCAGCGGGAACGGCTGCGAAGAGTGCCTGAAGATGGGCGACTCGTGGGTCCACCTGCGCCTGTGCGAGACGTGCGGCCACGTCGGCTGCTGCGATAGCTCGAAGAACAAGCACGCCACCAAGCACTTTCACAGCACCCACCACCCGGTCATCAAGTCGTTCGAGCCGGGCGAGGATTGGGGCTGGTGCTACGTGGACGAGTTGTACATGGAATCGTTCCCGCTGAACGTGGGCAGCCACCATAGCTAGAGCGACGACCCGCGTATGCGTAACGTAACCCCGGCGAGGTCACCCGCCGCGATCCGCCTTTTCCAGCGCGGCTACCAATTCTTCCGCGCTGGATCCCCCATCGTGGCGAACGCCGTTGATGAAGAAGGTGGGGGTGCCGTTCACCCCGCTGCGGACCCCGCTCAGAAAGTCCTCGCGGACGCGGGCACGCTGCGCCTCGGCGGCCAGATCCGCCGCGAACTGTTCGGGGTCGAGGCCCAATTGCCCGGCGTAGTGGGCCAGGTGGGGCGTGTCGAGGGCGTGCTGGTGCTGGTAGAGCAGGTCGTGCATCGGCCAGAACTGGCCCAGCGCCCCGGCGATCTCGGCGGCATCCGCGGCGGCGGCAGCGTGCGGGTGGACGTTGCTGAGCGGGAAGTTGCGAAAGACGAAGCGCAGCCGGTCGCCCATGTGGCGCTGGACCTGCCGGACGATGGGGTAGGCCGCGCCACAGTAGGGGCACTCGTAGTCCCCGTATTCGACCAGCGTGAGCGGGGCATCGGCGGGACCCTGGGCGTGATCGTGCTCGCTCACCGGCGGCTTGAGCCGGGCCGACGGTTGATCATCGCTCATGCCGTCACCTCGGCTTTCGCCAGGGCTTCCAGCGCGGTGAGAATGCCGTCGGCCCCAGGGTTGATCCCGACCGACGAGAGATAGCTCCAGCGGACGATGCCCTCGCCGTCGAGGAGGAAGAGGGCGCGGGCGCTCTGCCCGGCGCTGTGGCGGTAGGCCCCGTAGGCCCGCGACACGGCCCCTTTCGGCTCAAAGTCGGAGAGCAGGGGGAAGTGCAGCTTGCGGTCCTGGGCGAAGGCCAGGTGGCACCACGCGCCGTCGACCGAGATGCCGACCAGTTCCGCGCCCAGGCGGCGGAATTCGGGCAAGACCTCGTTGTAGAGCGCCAGTTCGTCGCCGCACACCGGACTCCAGTCGGCGGGATAGAAGACCAAGATCAGCGGTCGACCACGGAAGTCGCTCAGCGTGACCTGCTGGTCGGGGGTGGCGGCGAGGGGGAAATCGGGCGCGGGCGTGCCGGGGGCGAGTGGGGTGGTCGGTGCCAGGTTGGGATAATGCGGATGGTCATCATTATGGGTGGTCATGGGTGGCTCCTCTGATAGGCTGAAATCTCCGGTGGCCGGGTGAGAGCCGGTCACACCAGGAGGCCACCGGATCGCACCCGGCGGACATGACCCCAGTATACCACACGCCGCCCGTCACGAGGGTGCCAGGGGTTACAGTTGGGAGCAGGCAAGTCACCGCCC